>CALWMQ010000074.1 GCA_944382025.1 uncultured Clostridia bacterium
CCTGGGCCAACAGCCCCGCCTGAACACTAAAAAATAGCCGTTCCAGACGGTCATGGGCTTCCTGGGCTGCCCGGTACTTGTCCATTTGTCTGGTCAGTTTATCCCGCGCCGCCACCAGCTCTTTCTCCCGGGCCGCCAACTCCTGCCGGTCCTTCAGCAGCCGTTCCAGCGCCTCCTGCCGCCGGAGTTCCTCCTGCTGCCTGGCTCGAAGCTGTTCTACCCGGCTCTCGGCCCCTTCCAGCCGCTGGTATGCCGCCTCCCCTTCAGCCAGCTCCCGTTCCAGTTCCTGCTCCCGGCGTGTCTGCTCCCCGGCCAGCAGCTCCACCGCTTCCCATTCCTTCTGCGCCTCCGCCAGTTCCTGTTTGGCCTCCTCCAGACGCTGATAGGATGGTTCCAGGGCTTCTAATGCCGCCGCCCTGGCCTCTTCTTCACGGCCTTGCGCCTCCCGCCGTTTCATCCCTTCTTTTTGGGCCGCCAAGGCCATATAGAACGCCTCATGGGCTTCCGCTTCCTCCCGGAGGCGATTCACCTCCCGCTTGCTGCCCTCCCATTGGCGCAGAGCCGCCTCCAGCAGCGCCTGGAGCGGCGCCACCTCACCCGCCCGTGCCGCGCGTTCCAGCCGGTTTCGCGCCTCTTCCTGCTCGGCCCCGCGGCCGGCTAGTTCCAGCCGCTCCCGCCTCAGGCTTTCCAGGCGGCTCCGCTTTTCCGCAATTGCACGATACTGTTCCACACGGACAGCCGCCTGCTTCCGCCGGCTGTCCAACGCCTCTTTTTCTCTCGCTTGTCCCGCCAGCCATTCCTCATCCGCCAGGTTTTGCTCCTCCAGCTTCCCGCACAGGTCTCCTACCGCAAAAAAGCCCTCTGCCTGGCCGGCCTCCTGCTGGAGTTCCCATAAGGGCGAGCCTTCCTCACTCTGGATACGCCGGCAGTTATCCGCTGTATGTGCCCGTACCCCGGCAATCGCCCCTCCTTTTTCCCTCAGCCGCTCCGTTAGCCCCTGCTGGAACCGGAGCAGAATATCGGTTCCGAAAATCCGGCGGAAAATCTCCGCACGCTCCTTGCTGCCCGCCAGCAGAAGCTTCAGGAATTCCCCTTGGGCCAACATGCACAGCTGCTTAAACTGCTTATAATTGATATGCAGCAGCTCCTCAATCCGGGTTGTGACCTCTATGGACTTGGATACGCTCTTTCCGCCGGGGAGAAGCAGTTCCGCCTCTGCCGCCTGGCGTACCTCCCCTTCCCCCCTCAGCTTGGGACGCATATATTCCGGGCTGCGGGTCACGGTGTAGGTCTCGCCCCGATGGGTAAAGGTCAGGGTTACATAGGTACGGGCATCCGGCGCCGCGAAATCACTGCGCAGACCGGTATTCTGCCGGTTCTCACCGCTTGTCTCCCCAAACAGGGCATAGGAGATCCCATCAAAAATCGTGGTTTTCCCTGCCCCCGTATCCCCCGTAATCAGGAACAGGCCGCTTCCCCCAAACCGGGTAAAATCCACCGTGCACTTCCCCGCGTAAGGCCCAAACGCCCCCATTTCCAAACTAACCGGTTTCACGGCTCTCCTCCTTTATCCGCCCATAACCCCCAGCACCGCCATCATCCAGAAACCACACAGGAAACCGTAAGTAGGCCCATGGCCATGATCTCCAGCCTGGGATTCCGGAATCAGCTCTTCCACCACAATAAATACCATGGCGCCCGCTGCCACGCTGAGCAGTACCGGCATGACCAAGCCCCCCAGAGCATTGAGCGCCGAGGTCAGCAGCAGTCCTAATACCGCCGAAACCGGTTCCGCCAGGCTGGCCCAGAACCCCCACCAGGCACATCGCTTTTGGCTGGACCCGCTTTGCCGCAGGGGCAGTACTACCGCCATGCCCTCCGGGAAGTTCTGCAGGGCTAAACCGACGCCGAACACAATGGCCGCCGTCCAGCTCATCCCCGCGTCTCCCATAGCGGCGCCAATAACCACTCCTAAGGCCAGACCCTCGGGAATGTTGTGCAGCGCAACCGCCAGTACCAACAGCATCGGCTTGGAAAGGTGGCTGGGGCTTCCCTCGGAGTGTTCTTCGTCCATATGCTGGTGAGGGATCAGCTTGTCCAATAGCAGCATCCCCCCGCAGCCCAGGGCAAACCCCAAGGTCACAACCAATATCCCTCTGAAGTCGGTCCCCCCGTCCTCAAACGCGGGAATAATCAGGCTCCAAACCGAGGCGGCTACCATCACGCCGGCCGCGAAGCCAAGCATAGCCCCCTGCTTTCTTGCTGTCCCCAACCCCATACGGGCCGCCAGCAATGACCCGCCGAAGGTTGCCGCCCAAGGCAGCAGCATCAGTATGGCAAACAGATCCCAACGCATATCCTCTCTCCTTTGCGGCCAACCCGTTGATTTCGCAGAACGATATAACCGCTTCCTTTTTTCAGCCTGTTTCCCAATCCCGTGCGGGGATGGGTTCCGGGCTAATTGTCAGGTATGAGGGCAGTCCGCCTGCCTGGCTTTGGCCCAGGCTTCTATGGCCCGCCATTTGTTTTCCGCGTCCATATGCCCTAAACGGTACACCTGATTCAGGTTCTCCTTATTTTTTTCAAACCGGCTCACAGACAAGGGCATGGAAGGGGCTACCACCAGGGCTGTCCCTTCTTTTTCCAGTTGATCCACATACCGCCGCGTCTCATTGTATACCTCATGGCGGCGGTCCAACGCCTCTATCATTTTAGGATACTTCCTCATCTGCCGGTGGTACAGGTGCCGAAAACTCTCGGGCTGCTTCACATAGTCCCGGTCCCGGGTCAGCACCACGATCACCCTGTCACAGCCATCCGCCAATGCCCGCCGCACCGGGATAGGGTCCGAGGTTCCGCCGTCCAGGTACAGGCCTCCCTGGAAGGTGACCGGCGGAGCAAACAGGGGAATCGAAGCGGATGCCCGCAGCACCTTGCATTGGCGCCCCAGATCCGGCTGCTTCCCAAAATATACCGGCTCCCCGGTATGGACATCCGTAACCCCGGTAATAAACTCACAGGGATTGTCCAAAAATGCCGGATAATCAAAAGGGTCCAGATGTTTGGGGATAATATCAAAAATGAAATCCATACCGAACACCGATTTTGTCTTTATAAAATTGTACAGGCTCACATACCTTTTGTCTTCCAGGTAGGCGGTATCCACCCGATAGGAGCGCCCCCGCTGGCCGGACACATAGCTGCTCCCATTGCCCGCACCGGCGGAAACCCCGATGACATAGTCCGCCATGAACTGCTTTTCCATCAGCCAGTCCAGCACCCCTACCGTATACAGGCCGCGCATCCCGCCGCCTTCCAGAACCAATCCGATTTTCAATGTGGCCAGCTCCTTTCGTACCCGTCCGCGCCGGCGTATCCCGCCCCGCACGGGCCTGTTCACAGGGAAACGCTGGAGACCCGTTCCGGGCATCTCCCGCCGTTTCCTTTAGTATACCATATTTTGTCCCCGATGGCAGCCCGGGGAAATAAAAAACCGTCCAGCGAAACGGAAAGTTGCGCTGGACGGATCGACCATGGCCGTGCGGTATGTACGGCCTTTTTTACAGGCTGATAGAATAGTTCGGGGCTTCTTTGGTGATGGCGATGTCGTGAGGATGGCTCTCTTTGAGCCCGGCGCCGGTGATTCTCACAAACTGGCCATTCTGCTGCAGCTCCGCCAGGGTACGGCAGCCGCAATAGCCCATACCGGCCCGCAGCCCGCCCATCAGCTGATAGATCGTATCGGAAACCGGTCCCTTGTAAGGCACTCGTCCTTCCACCCCTTCGGGAACCAGCTTCTTGTTGTCCTCCTGGAAATACCGGTCCTTGCTGCCGTGAGCCATAGCGCCCAGGCTTCCCATACCGCGGTACACCTTGAACTGGCGGCCCTGATAGATCTCGGTAGCGCCGGGAGATTCCTCGCAGCCCGCCACCAGGGAACCGATCATGATCACATCCGCACCAGCGGCAACCGCCTTCACCAGGTCACCGGAATATTTCACGCCGCCATCAGCGATGACCGGGATCCCGTACTTGGCCGCCACGCAGGCCGCATCATATACGGCGGTAATCTGGGGGACGCCGATCCCGGCCACTACCCGGGTGGTGCAGATGGAACCTGGCCCGATTCCTACCTTAACCGCGTCCACGCCCGCGTCGATGAGAGCTTCAGCCGCCTCTGCCGTAGCGATATTCCCAGCGATCAGACCCACCTGAGGGAACGCCGCCCGAACCTTTCTGATAGAGTTCAGGATATTCTGACTATGCCCATGGGCGGAATCCAGCACCAGGGCGTCCACCTGGGCTTTTACCAGCTCGCCGGCCCGTTCCAGCACGTCCGCGGTAGCGCCGATAGCGGCCGCGCACAGCAGGCGTCCATCCTTATCCCGGGCAGAATTGGGATATTTGACCGCCTTCTCAATATCCTTAATGGTAATTAAGCCTTTCAGCAGCCCATGCTCGTCCACAATAGGCAGTTTCTCAATCCGGTGCTGCCGCAGGATCTCCTGGGCCTGCTCCAGGGTAGTGCCAACCGGGGCGGTAACCAGGTGTTCCTTGGTCATAACCTCCTCGATCTTCTGGGTATAATCGGTAAGGAAACGCATATCCCGGTTGGTCAGGATTCCCACCAGCTTGCCGTCACGGCAGATCGGCACGCCGGAAATCTTATATTTCCCCATCAGTTCGTTAGCGTCCGCTACCGTATGCTCCGGGGACAGGAAAAAGGGATTGACAATAACGCCGTTTTCCGACCTTTTGACCCGGTCTACCTGATCCGCCTGCTCGGCAATGGACATATTCTTGTGGATAACGCCGATACCGCCCTCCCGGGCGATGGCGATAGCCATCCGGGCCTCGGTAACGGTATCCATGGCGGCGGTCATCAGCGGGGTGTTCAGGGTGATGTTTTTTGTCAGCCGGGTAGCCACTGACACATCCTTGGGCAGCACGTCGGATTGGGCGGGGATCAGCAGCACATCATCGAAGGTCAGACCTTCTTTCAGAAATTTCTCCCCTGCGTTTGCGTTCACCATGCAATCTCCTCCTTTATCAAGCCTGTTAAGCTGTACAGCCGGTAAAATGATTATCTTTTATTTTACCATACCATGGGAACATTCCGCAAGTGGAAAAATCGGCATCTTTCGGCAAAGGATGGGGATGACTTCTGTCAAATATGC
Organism: uncultured Clostridia bacterium; assembly: GCA_944382025.1. GTDB lineage: Bacteria > Bacillota > Clostridia > Oscillospirales > Acutalibacteraceae > UMGS1623. The sequence goes on from CALWMQ010000074.1 coordinate 5,178, forward strand.
AAGGTTTCCGCATCGGGAGAAACCTTCCTGGGTACAACCGCCGATCCTTCGGCGAGCGTACGGGCGATATTCTGCCCAGCCAGCACCAGAGAGATATCTATGACCCCTTTCTGAGGAATATCACCTTCCTCAGGGGGGCAGCGGGAGGGTTACCCCTCCGCCCCATCTCCCTTGCGGCGCCAATTTATGCTCCTTGTTCCCCGCACCTCGGGCGCTCCCATGCGTTGCCCTTTGTAAAAGGCGGGTGAAAACTTCATGTCCGTGTTTTCGGAGAAAGGGACCATGAAAAGGCTGGTGGTCAGTATTCCTTCTTCTCCAAAATCCGGACGCAGAGGCTGTAAGATACAGAGAGAATCAGGGCCAGCACCGCTACCGCCAACAGAGGCAACAGTACCTGGTTCCAACCGGTAAAAGCGGACAGAGAAATCGGCTGTTCCGCGAACAGGGCAATCACCCCAACCAGAAGGGCTGCTCCTAACGCGCAGACCAGTATCAGGATTAAACGGCTTTTGTTGACCCCAAACTTGTAGAAAATCGGGAACCACACCGCCATAAGCACTATCACCAGGGCCAGCACCAGGGGGACAGAAATGGCGATCTGCGCCAGTTGTGCCGTCAGCAGGGTTCCCTGTTTGACCAGCAGCACCGCCAGCATACAAATCAGGGATACCGCCGTTGTCCCTGCCCAAACCACCAGAGAGGACAGGTACCGGGCCAGCACCACCTGTTTCTTGGGAATAGGGGAACTGGCTACCAATTTCTCGTAGCCGGCCAGTTCGTCATAAGCAAAGCAGTTCATGGACAGCATGAAAACAATGACCGCTGAAAAGGAAAAGGCCCCCGTGACAGTATCCCCTGTCCAGGTCCAGAATCCGGTCAGCCCGATAATCATCACCAACAGCAGTCTGGCCTGCTTGCCCAGCAGCATGAAATCTTTATAAATCAAGCCCTTCACAGCACATCGGTCCTTTCTTGATTCTCCATTTTGCCCTTGGTAAAAAACAGCATGATCTCCTCAATGGTAGGATGTTCCGCCGCCAGCTGGGGATACTTTCGGGCGGCATCCCGACGGCAAAGAGCCTCGAACCCAAACCGGTTCCGCCGCAGGCCGATCATCTTCTCCTCCGACAGCAGTGCCAGCTGATCGTTGCCACCCTTGACCACAGCGTAGCTGTCCAGCAGAGCGTCCTTTTCCTCGTGAAACACCAGACGTCCCTTATCCAGCAGGGCGATGGTATCAGCGATTTTGTCCAGGTCGCTGGTTATATGGGAGGACAGCAGGATAGAGCGGCTCTCGTCCTGGAGAAACTCCAGAAACATGTCCAGGATCTCATCCCGTACCAGGGGATCCAGCCCCCCGGTAGGTTCGTCCAGGATAAGCAGCTTGGGATGGTGGCACATGGCGGCGGCAATGGACAGCTTCATCTTCATTCCACGTGAAAATTCCTTTACCGGCTTGTTGGGCGGCAGGGAAAAACGGTCCAACAGCCTGGTATACTGACCGTCATCCCAATTTTTGTACCACTCCCGCATAACCCTCCCAATATTCCGGGGGGACAACAAATCGTGAAAACAAGGCTCATCAAATACTACCCCGATCTCCTGTTTGATGTCGTTTTCCCGCTCCACATTGTCCATCCCGAAAATACGGATAACCCCTGCGTCCCGGCGGATCAGGTTCAGCAGCAGCTTCAAGGTGGTGGATTTCCCCGCTCCATTGGCTCCTACCAGGCCGGTCACAGTCCCCGCCTCTATCTGGAAAGAGGGAATCTCCAGCCGGAAATCCCCATAGCGTTTTTTCAGTCCTTCTATCTCGATGATATGGCTCATGTTCCATCCTTCCTTTTCTCACAGTTCGCGGCGCATACGCCTACAGGTCACGAGGCTCTTCTTCAGTTTGCCCTGTTTCCTCATCATACAGCAGGCCGGTCAGCTCTAACAGTTCCTGACGGTCTACGCCTCCCAGCCGGGCCGCCTGGATCGCGGCATGAAGATGTTCCTCCATCCGCTTACGCTGTTCCTCCCGCAGCAGATCCCAGTTCCTGGCGGCGACAAAACTTCCCTTCCCTGTCATGGTATAGAGAAAGCCTTCCCGTTCCAGCTCCTCGTAGGCCCGCTTGGTCGTGATCAAGCTGATCCGCAGTTCCTTGGCCAGCAGACGCATGGAAGGCAGCGCTTCACCTTCCCGCAGTTCTCCTGCCACAATGGCGTTCTTGACCTGGGTTACGATCTGTTCATAGATTGGCGTATCCCCTGAATTCCGAATGATAATATTCACGCGGTTTCCTCCTAACCGTGCCTACTGTGTATATAGTATATATACAATATTTCCGTTTGTCAAGTAGCCTTGCCTAAACACGGCAGGGAAACTTTCCCACACACTGATTGTCCGGTGCGGCCAGACGGCAGGCGGCTCCGGGAAACATTCCTGCCGCTTTCTGCCGCTGGCGGGTACGGATTGTTTCATATAAAGCCGTGACGGACAAGGAAAGACCCCCGGTTCAACCGGGGGCCTTTCCTTTGTAAAAGCCGCCAGATATCCATAGGGGTATGTTCCGGCGGGACATAGCGAAAAGCCTTGCACCGACTCCCTTTGCGGTTCCCCCAACCAACCCGCGCCGCACTTACGGCTGTCGCTTTTGACCGCGGCGCCAATCTCTGGTCGTTATTTCCCGCACTGGGTGGGCTTGCTCCTCTTGCGGTTTCCCAAACCAACCTGTAGTACCGCCGCACTTGCGGTTGCCGCTTTTGACCGCGGCGCCCACCTCCGCTCCCTGTTTATTGCTCCCTCGGGAACTCCCAAGCGTTGGCTTTTTGTCAAAGGAGAGCCAAAACTTTATAAATACTGCTGGCGGGAACACCTTCCCGGCGGTCTCAAGCGCTATATTTCTTCCTGGCGAAGCCATTCCCGGCTCCGGCTAACCGCCCTATGCCACCGTTCTAAAAGCTGTTCCCGCTCTTCCCCACCCATATGCGGATCAAAACGGGTTTCCAGCACCCATTGTTTCCGGATATCTTCCGTGTTCTCCCACAGCCCAATGGCCAGTCCCGCCAAATAGGCGGCTCCTAAAGCGGTTGTTTCCCGGATCTCGGGCCGCAGCACCGGGCAGTCCAGCATATCCGCCTGGAACTGCATAAGAAACTGGTTAGCGCTGGCTCCTCCATCCACCTTCAGGGACGTCAGGGGCATCCCTGTATCCCCCAGCAGGGCGTCCGCCAGGTCTCGGGATTGGTAAGCGATGGATTCCAGCGCCGCCCGGATAATATGATTGCGTCCGGTTCCCCGGGTCAGACCGAACAGGGTACCTCGTGCATACATATCCCAATACGGGGTACCCAGGCCTGTAAACGCCGGCACCAGCACAACCCCGCCGTTATCCGGCACCTGGGCGGCAAAAAACTCGCTGTCCGCCGCCCGGTCAATCAACCCGAGCTCATCCCTCAGCCATTGGACAACCGCGCCCCCTACAAAAACGCTGCCCTCCATAACATATCCCGCCCGCTTGTCGCTCCCAGCCGACAGGGAGGTCAGCATCCCATGACTGGACAGGCACATCTGCTTTCCCAGGTTCATCAGCAGGAAACAGCCGGTCCCATATGTATTCTTCCCTTCCCCCTTGTCAAAACAGGCCTGGCCGAACAAGGCAGCCTGCTGATCACCTGCCGCCGCTCCAATGGGGATTTCAGCGCCCTCTACTACCGTAGTACCGAAAATATGGGAGGATGGATATACATCCGGTAACATGTATTTCGGTATATCCAATTCGTATAATATATTCTCGTCCCAACTCTGGGTACAAATGTTAAACAGCATGGTCCGGGAGGCATTGGTATAATCCGTAGCGTGGACCTTTCCTCCCGTCAAACGCCAAATCAGCCAGGTATCTACCGTGCCGAACAGCAGCTCGCCCCGATAGGCCCGTTCCCTGGCCCCGGGAATGTTATCCAGCAGCCATTTGATTTTCGTACCCGAAAAATACGCGTCAATCAGCAGCCCGGTATTTTCCCGGATATAGGGTTCACAGCCATCCGCTTTCATCTGCTCGCACTGGGGGGCGGTACGCCGGCACTGCCATACAATAGCGTTATGAATCGGGCGTCCCGTAGTTTTATCCCATACAATGGTTGTCTCCCGCTGGTTCGTGATACCAATAGCTCCCACTTCCGAGGCAGCTATCCCGGTTTCACGGAGTACCCGGATCATAACCTCTGTTTGGGAAGCGTAAATTTCTTCCGCGTCATGTTCCACCCAGCCCGCCTGTGGGTAAATCTGGGTCAGCTCCTTCTGGGCGCATCCTACCATTCGGGCCTCTCCCGAAGGACAGCGCTGGAATAAAATTGCCCGGGAACTGGTCGTCCCTTGATCCAACGCCAGTATATACCGCTTCATCCTATCCCCATCCTTTCCAGGGCCGTAGGCCCTTCAAGCTCTGCCGCAACAACAGCACAGAAAGTTTTCCCCATCTTTTATAAAAGGCAGCACCTGCCAACGCCCGCAGTGCGGGAAACAGCGAGCAGGGGTTGGCCCTGCGGTCAAAACCGGCAGCCGCGAGCGCGGCGCAGGTTGGTTTTGGGAACCGCAAGGGGAGGCGGGGCTAATAGGCAGAGCCCCCCGCCGTTTCCCACGGCAACACAGACCTTTAACCGTACCAGGCTGCCGCTGCCCCTCTATGGATTGTACAAAAAAACGATCCATCCATCCTATTTTATATCAGTATAGCACCGGTTATGCCGTACAGCAAGGCCCATTTACCGTTTCCCCTCCACGGAAAAAGCGGAGAACCTGGGAAATTTCTTGTAATTTGCATAGGGGAATAGTATAATGGGAATCGTATCCATATTGGTCGGTAATAGCCGGTCACCTTATTCCAAACCAGAAAGGCATGGTATCCCATGAGCCAGCAACTTGATTTCCAGCCGGTGCTTTTGGGCAGCGACGTCAATGTATACGGCATGGCCCGTTCTTTCCATGAGGCCTACGGCATATCCTCGGTGGCTGTTGCCAAAGGCCGCCTGGGCGCTACCTCCAACAGCCGTATCGTCACCATTGAAGTCATTGAACCCCGCTTAGAGGAGGATTCCGTTTTCTGCGAAACCTTGATCCGGTTCGCCGGCCGGTTTCCTAAAGACCTGCCGCTGCTTCTGGTACCCTGCGGCGATAACTATATCAAACTGCTCGCCAGGAACCAGGATACCCTGCGCCCCTATTACCGCTTCGCCTGTACCGACGCCCAGCTGCTTAACCGCCTGAGCATGAAGGAAAGCTTCTACCAGGTGTGTACCGAGCACGGCTTCGACTTTCCCAAGACCACCACCTGCTCCCCGGAAACCTACAAGGGCTTCCAGCCGCCTTTCGATTTCCCCGTGATTATTAAGCCTTCCAACAGCGTGGCCTACTGGAACTGCCGCTTCCCCCATAAGAAAAAGGTATTCGTGGCCGGGAACCGGGAGGAGTTCGACGCTATCCTGGCCGCTATCTACGGTTCCAGCTACCAGGACCATCTGGTTATCCAGGAATATATCCCCGGAGATGACAGTAATATGCGGGTCATGAACTGCTTTTGCGGAAAGGATAAAAAGGTCAAGCTGATCTCCCTGGGTCAGGCTCTGCTGGAAGAGCATTCCCCGGAAGGGATCGGCAGCTATGCCGCCATTATCAGCACTGTCGACCGGGAGCTCTCCCAACGCATGAAAACCTTCCTGGAATCTATCGGCTATGTGGGCTTCGCCAACTTCGATATGAAAAACGATCCCCGGGATGGCCGCTACAAGCTGTTCGAAATGAGCCCCCGCCAGGGCCGCAGCAGCTTTTTTGTCACC
>CALWMQ010000075.1 GCA_944382025.1 uncultured Clostridia bacterium
AAGGCCTTGGCAAAGGAGTTGGGGCCTTCCCATATCCGTGTAAATTGTGTGGCTCCCGGAGTGATCGGTACGGATATGTGCGCCGGCCTCTGTGAAGAGACCCGGCGGGAACTGCGGGAAGAAACCCCTCTGGGTTGTCTGGGTACCCCGGAGGACGTGGCGGAGGCGTTGTATTTTCTGGCATCCCCGGAGGCCAGGTTTATTACAGGTCAGGTGCTGGGAGTGAATGGCGGGATGGTGATTTGACAGCGGCGCATTAGTGCGAACAATAGCGGTGAAAAGCTAAATAACTTTACAGATGAGAAGTGGAGCAGAAGGATTGCCCAGTTGACCAGGCGGGCAAGATGGTTGGCCCCCTGACGCTGGGACAGTGCTCTCACCCGTGTCCGGAACATTTTACCTGGCTCCTTCGATGTGGATAAACCGCAGCTTGGCTCCGTTCCAATGGGAAATAGGCTGGTTGTCAGAGTCGTAGCTGTGGGTGGCGACCAGAATGGTATCGGGATCCGCGGAGCCTGCCATGGAAACAATCAGGGCGGTATGGCCCCATACTTTTCCTCCGTCAAAGGAGATTTGCATCACATCCCCGGGTTGAATCTGGTCTATCCCGGCCGCCCAGCCGTAGGGGCCTTTTTTCTGATTGGTGGTTAGAAACCGGTAAAATGGTTCAACCCCGGTCCAAGCGGGCGCGCGGCTGTTCAAAGAGTTATAGTACCAACCGAAGGTGGGGGTATAATTCATGGCCGCCCCGCCCGCATGGAGGCATTGGGACACGAAATTGGTGCAGTCTCCTCCCATTTCTGAAAAATCCCCATAAGCGGGATTGCGTTTGTAGGCCCATTGATGGGCGTAGGCAATGGCTTTGGCTCGATTGTACCCGTACATCAGAATTCCTCCTTTTCCATGGATATTCCAGAATATGCGCCGGACAACGGATTGGTTTTTGGTTGGCCGGGCCATACTATCCCGGGGAGGAAAAATACGATGCGATTATGGCATGAGTTGATGATTCCCTTGCTGCCCAGGGCTCAGCTTTTGGGTCAGCACCGGGAATGCTGTGCTTTACGGGGACTGGGCTGGGGAAAAAAGCATGCGGTAGTGGATTATGTTTTTACCCATCCTCCGGAATGGCTGGCAGCCTATCATTTCCGGGTGATGGAGGAAATGGATCGAAGAGGGTATCGGACGGATCCAGCGTGGCGGGATGCCGCTTACAGAGGAAAGCAATGTGTGCCTTTGAGAATGGATATATGGGAATTTAACCAGGCACTGAGCCGCAGACCGGTATACCCGGAGCATGACCAGGCGTATCTGGACAGCTGCAGGATCAATCTGGAGCGTAAAGGCGTCCAATGGGATGCTGGAACATGGAGGGATCCTGAAAAAGGCGTTTAACCCAATGGACCGGTTGTGTGAGCGGTTTTAGAAAGCACCCTGAGGGGCACAAACCCTGTTATTTTATGAAGAAAGGAAGCGGAACCATGGATGTGAGTAACCGAGCCTCAATTCCCGAGGAATATAAATGGAGGATGGAAGACATTTATCCCAGCGATGCCGCGTGGGAGGAGGATTTGCGGCGTGTAAAGGAGATGGGGGACCGTCTGAGCGACTATCAAGGGCGGCTTCAGGAGGAGGAGGCGTTAGTATCCTGCCTGCTTTTGGACGAGCAATTGTCCATGACTCTGGAAAAAGTTTACTCATACGCACAGATGACAAAGGATTTGGACAATTCCCGTCCGGAATCCCAATCTATGCAGGATCGGGCGATGGGAATCGTGTTCCAGCTCCAGGAAAAAACCGCGTTTCTGCTGCCGGAACTGACAGGGCTTGATCCGGACTGGTTACGGGATGTAACGGCCAGACGGGAGGAACTGAAGGATTTCCGGCATATGATCGATAACATTATCCGCAGCCGTGCCCATGTGCTTCCGGCCAGGGAAGAACAGTTGATGGCGATGGCCGCTCCGGCGCTGGAATCCATGGATAACGCTTTTTCCATGCTGGATAGTGTGGATTTAAAGCGCGGAGAGGTGCGGGATGAGCAGGGCAATCCAGTGGCTTTAACTGATGGGCTGTTCGGCAAATTCCGGGAAAGCCGGGACCGGCGTGTCCGTGAGGAGGCCTTTGCCACCCTTCATGGCGCGTTCAAAAGCATGGGGAACACGATTGCGGCACTGTACGCCGGCCAGGTTCGGGCGGATGTCTTTGCGGCTAAAGCGAGAGGATATGCGGACAGCCTGGACGCGGCTCTCTTTGCCGACAACCTGCCGCGTTCTATCTATACCGGGCTGATTCAGGCGGTACGGGACGCGCTTCCATCCTATTACCGGTATCTGGAGCTGCGTCGGAACATGCTCAAGGTGGATCAGCTCCACATCTATGACTGCTATGTCCCCATTGTGGAACTGCCCGACAGGGAATATACCTATGAGCAGGCGAAGGAGACGGTGGTTCAGGGACTGGAACCGTTGGGGGCTGCCTATCGGGAAGATCTGGAACGGCTGTTGGCCGGCGGCTGGGTGGATGTGTACGAGACGCCCAATAAGACCACAGGGGCTTATGCTACCGGGGTTTATGGGGTCCATCCGTATATGCTGTTGAATTTTTCCGGGCAGCTGGGGGATGTGTTTACCCTGGCCCATGAGGCGGGACACTGCCTCCACTCACAGTATTCCGATACCCAGCCCTATGTCAATAAGGACTATCCAATTTTTTTGGCGGAGATCGCTTCCACTGTGAATGAGAATATCCTGATGCGGAGGATGATCTCCGAGTGCGATGCCTCTACCCAGGATGGGCGGAAAGCCAAAGCGTTCCTGATTAACCGGTATCTGGAGGAATTCCGGGGCACCGTGTTCCGCCAGACCATGTTCGCGGAATTCGAATTGAAGGCGCACCAGATGGCGGAGGCAGGGGAACCGTTGACTGCTGAAACCCTGTGCGGGGTATATCACGGCTTACTGGCAGACTATTTTGGCCCGGATGTGGCGATTGACGAGTATATGGATTGGGAATGGGCCAGAATCCCTCATTTTTATCGTGCCTTCTATGTATTTAAATACGCTACCGGCTTCTCCGCAGCGGCGGCGATCAGCCGTCGGATCCTGGCGGGTGAACCGGTGACGCCCTATCTGGAGTTCCTCCATGCCGGCGGCAGCGATTATCCGGCTGAGACCTTGAAACGGGCAGGTGTGGATATGTCGACACCCGCTCCTGTGGCCGAGGCCCTTCGGGAATTCAGCGACTTGGTGGAGGAACTGGCCTCCCTGACAGAATACTCCCCGCACCGGATGCCAGCACCT
>CALWMQ010000076.1 GCA_944382025.1 uncultured Clostridia bacterium
GGCCGCATTGTACCGCTGGACTATCAGGTAAAGACAGGGGAAATCGTGGAAATCCTCACAACCTCGGCTCAGGGCCATGGTCCCAGCCGGGATTGGCTCAATATCGTTAAAACCGGTGAGGCGCGGAATAAGATTCGGGCCTGGTACAAAAAGGAGCGCCGGGAAGAAAATATAGAGCAGGGCAGGGAGGAACTGTCCAGGGAACTTTCCCGTAACGGGATCCGGCTTCCGGAGGAGAAGATGAAGGAATTCCTTCTGGCCCAGTGCAAGAAGCAGCATTGCGCCAGCCTGGATGATTTCTTTGCCGCCATCGGTTACGGAGGGGTGTTGCTGTCCAGGATTATGCCCCGGGTCAAGGAGGATTACCTGAAGCTTGTCAAGGCCGAGGAGGTGCTTCAGCCAGAGGATGTGGTCAACGCTCCCAAGAAGCATCATAACAACGGCGGGGTGATTATTGATGACATGGACAACTGCCTGGTAAAATTCGCCCGGTGTTGTAACCCGGTGCCAGGGGATGACATTATCGGTTTTGTGACCAGGGGCTTTGGGGTGTCCATTCATAAGAAGGACTGCGTTAACGTACCCAAGGATTTGAGCCAGGCGGCGGAACCGGAACGGTGGATTAAGGTATCTTGGGAAGGCAGTGTCCAAAGCGAATTTAAAGCGACCCTTCATGTGGAAGCCCGGGACCGGATGGAGCTGCTGGCGGATCTGACCAGTCAGCTGGCTTCCATGCATGTGATGATCCACGCGATTAATGCCCGGGAACCCAAGGATGGGCAGGCTTCCATGAGTGTGACCATCGGGGTCAACAGCCTGGAACATTTGCAGGGGGTTATTTCCCGGCTGAATAAAATCCCGGGGATTTATAAGATTGAACGCAGCGGTGTCTAAAAAACAGGCGGAGGACCGATTGATGGTAAAGACCGCCTTCAGCGGGGCAGGCAAGACTCCGTAAATCAAGATAGTAGGTACAAAATTGCTGCTGTAAATGAGGAAAAAAGAGAGGGAAGGCCGTGAAAGCAATTTTTCAACGGGTATTTTCCGCCAGCGTGAAAGTGGATGGCGAAACGGTAGGGGAAATCGGCCCCGGGGCACTGATTCTGCTGGGGGTGGAACAAGGGGATACGCCGGAGCAGGCCTGTCTGATGGCCCGGAAAGCGGCTAATCTGCGGGTGTTTACGGATGAGAAGGATAAAATGAACCTGTCGTTGCTGGATATCGGAGGAGAGGTGCTGGCGGTATCCAATTTCACGCTGGCTGCGGATTGCAGCCACGGTCGGCGGCCGGATTTTTTCGCGGCAGCCAGGCCGGAACAGGCTCGGCCTCTGTATGAGCTGTTTATGGAGGAACTGGGGAAAAATGGGGTCAGGAAAGTGGAAGCTGGCCGGTTCGGGGAGCATATGGAAGTGGATATGCGGGGTAACGGACCGGTCACCATTCCATTGGATACCCGGGACTGGGAAAAAGCCTGACAATGATAAAATCCGGCTGTCCGTCTAGCGGGAGAGCCAAAGCGGTTAGGAAGGAAAATTAGGTATGCATATGGCGTGTATCCCGGTTGGCCTGATCCAGGCCAACTGTTACGTCCTCTGGGACGAGCAGGGGAAAGGTGTGGTTTTGGATCCCGGCGGTGACGAGGACAGGATTCTGGAAATGATCCGGCGGAACCGGATCACGGTGGACTATATTCTGCTGACCCACGGGCATATTGACCATATGATGGGAGTCCCGAGGATACAAACGTCTACCGGGGCTAGACTGCTGATCCATCGGGCGGATGGGCCGGCATTGGCGGATGCCCGAATCAGTCTGTATACGGATTTTGGGATACCGTTCCAGCCCATGGTCGCCAGCCGGCTTCTGGAAGAGGGAGACGTCATTGCGGCCGGCTCTATACGTTTACAGGTGATCCACACACCGGGACATACGCCGGGAAGTGCGTGCTTCTTATGCGAGGATGGCCTTTTCACCGGCGATACATTATTCGAGAATGGCTGCGGGCGTACCGATTTGTATGGGGGGAACTGGGAAGCTATCCAAGGATCCCTGGGCAAGTTGGCCGGTCTGCCGGGAGATTATCCGGTATTCCCCGGGCATGGGCCGTCCACCACCCTTTCCACGGAACGCCGATCGAATCCTTATATGAGATATAGCGGGTAATTTGTGTTATGATATTGAATATACAAGGACATACATTTCATTTTGAGCTGGAAAATATCAGCCGGTTGTTTCTGCCCCAGGAAAAAATCCAGGTCGTGTATGGGCTGAGGGAAGATGGATCCGGCGTTATAGCGGATACTATCCTGGAGAGGGAAGAAGCGGACACGCTTCTGGTTTGCCGGTTACGGTTGGATGATTTTGACCGTACCCTGTCCTACCGGGTGCCCAATGACCATCCCCATTACCGGGACGAGTGCGAACTGCGAATGGCGGAACTGCTTTACCGCCTGTTTACGGAACTGTTCGGCGTCACTCACGGCTGGGGGCTGATTACCGGGGTGCGCCCGGTCAAGCTGCTGCGCCGGGAGATTCGTGAAAACGGGGAAGAAAAGGCTCTTGACTGGATGCGGAACCGACTGCTGGTGAAAGAGGATAAACTGCGCCTATGTTGGGAAACCCTGAAGGCGGAGAACAAAATTCTGGAGCTGTCCCGTCCGGAGTCCTTCAGTTTGTATGTGTCGGTGCCCTTTTGCCCAACCCGGTGTGATTATTGCTCTTTTGTGTCCCAGACGGTGGAAAAAGCGTCTAAGCTGATTCCGCAGTATGTGGAATTGCTGTGTAAGGAGATCGCCTACACAGGGGAATTGGCGGATCAGCTGGGGCTGCGGCTGGAAACGGTATATTTTGGGGGAGGAACTCCTACCACCCTGTCTGCGGACCAGCTGGCACAGGTTACCCGGGCTGTAGAGGCCAGCTTTGATCTATCCCGGTTACGGGAGTATACTGTGGAGGCTGGCCGTCCCGATACAGTTACTGAAGAGAAATTCCGTGCGCTGAAGGCGGCGGGGGTTACCCGTGTAAGTATTAATCCCCAGACACTGCGCCAGACGGTACTGGACGCTATCGGCCGGCGGCACACAGTGGAGCAGTTCTATGGCGCTTACGATTTAGCTCGCCGCTGTGGGTTCGGTAATGTGAATACGGATTTGATTGCAGGTTTGCCGGGAGATAATTTTGAGGGATTCTGCGGGACACTGGAGGGCATTTTGCAGCTGGATCCGGAAAGCGTGACCATCCATACTCTGTCTATGAAACGGGCTTCCAACCTGGTGATCCAAAAGCGGGCGGATTATCGGGCACAGGATGACGCCGTGAGGATGGTAGCCCGTACAATGGACGCACTGCCCTGCGCGGGATATCATCCCTATTATCTGTACCGGCAGAGCCGGATGGTAGGGAATCAGGAAAATGTAGGATGGGCCAGGCCGGGGTATGAAGGGCTGTATAACGTGTATATTATGGATGAGACCCATACAATTTTGGCATGCGGGGCCGGCGCGGTGACGAAACTCAAACAGCCCGGCACCGATTATCTGGAGCGGGTATTTAACTATAAATTTCCCTATGAGTATAATAGGGAATTTGGAGAAATGCTGTCGCGCAAACAGCAGATCAAGGAATTTTATCAGCGGATTCGGGCAGGAGAACCAGGTATCCAGGCGTTGGCTTGAGGCTGTCATTCCGCCGATTGAATATAGGAAGACTTTATGGTATACTCAGGATAAAATAGGACAGACAGCATGGACAGATTGATGAAAAGCCGTTGGGAGAGAAAGAATATGGTATGTAAAAAAAGGATGCGTTTGTTTGGCTTTGTCGGTGTACTGCTGACAGCGTCTGTGCTGTTAAGCGCCTGTGGAAGCGCTTCGGAGCCATCCCCGTCTGCTGCTTCATCGGGGCAAACGTCTACTATTACTGCTCCGACCGTTGTCAGCCTAGATATTAAAACGCTGTTGACCGTAGACGAGGTAGCTCAAGTGATTGGACAGGCGGTAGGTGAGGCGGGCGAGTACGATGAGGGTACGACGCTGCGCTTCCCGGTGGAAGGATCGCTGGATCAATATGTGGATTTTCTGCTGCTGGATGCGGACCAGGCAGCTTTTGATGATATGTTAACAAATTTTTCTGATCTTACTGAGGCTCCCAATTTAGGAAAAGCTGCCTGGTGGCAGGCTGAACTGAAAACCTTATTGGTGTTTCAAGGGTCTTATATGATCAGTATTATTCCCAATTTGGATGAAAAAGAGGATACGCTTCTGATTATGGCTCGTGAGTTGGCATCAAAGGTGCTGGAGCGCCTTTAATATTTGGTAATATGGAGGATACCCTGATAAAAGGATACTATAGGAAAGAGAAAACAACAGGAACGAAATAGGGCGGTACCAATCCACATTGGTGCTGTTTGGATACAGCAGAGGGCAGCGGCCAGATAAATTCGGCCGTTGCCCTCGCTTTGTAAGTACAGGTGGAAAGAACCCCCAGCGCAGTAGGAAAGTTTGACTTGTAGGGATCTTCGTGTATATTCAAATGACAATATTCACAAGAATCGGATAAACTACACAAATAAAACCGCCAGGAACACAGCTGTAAAGCCATTTCCTGACGGTTATAGTTGGAGCGGATGACGGGAATCGAACCCGCGTATCCAGCTTGGGAAGCTGGTGTTCTACCATTGAACTACATCCGCGTATCCACTCAGCGAATAGTATGATACCATAACTAGTTGAGAAAATCAAGAGGAAAAATATAATGAATGTTTTTTCTTTGTAGGATTACAACAGATGCTGGATATGTAAAGTTAAGCATGGACATGCGATGGGGAATTCTAACTGGATATGGTGGAGGTGTGGCACAGATTACGGCAGCGGGGTTCTGATCATCGTCCAGAGCACTTGTTCTCCAGATCATTGCGAACGTTTTTTCTAGAACCAAAATAACACAACACAAGACGCACAGATCCAGGCTCTATCATCAGCAGATGGGTTATCCAAATCAGCGGATTCGGATAGAATATATCCAGACAGACAACGGCTTTGAGTTTTTAACCGATTTTCAACCGCGAATAATGAGAAAATTCCTGGTGAAACTTTTGATAGAGATTTATGCATTGAGGGCATGGGAAGACAGCTGCGTTGCAATCCTTTTCAACCAAAAGGGAAGTATGGGATGGGAGGACGGGATAGATGTCTCATGGACAAGCAGGTGAAAATCAGTGTGATTATGGGGGTTTTCAATCCTGACGGGAATAAGAATGTGTTTCGGGCTGTGGAGTCGATTATACAACAGAGTTTTCAGGATTGGGAACTGATTTTATACAATGATGGTTCCGGAGAAAAGGGGTCACGGGTGATCCGTCGGGCAGCGGGTATGGACCGCCGGATTGTGTATCTGGAGAATCATCGGAACAACGGTTTAGCGTATGCCCTTAACCAGTGTATCCGCCGTTCATCAGGAGAATACATTGCCCGTATGGATGATGATGATATTTCGAAACCGGAGCGATTGGAAAAGCAGTATACTTTTTTAGAAAAACATCCGGAATACCAGTGGGTAGGGTCAGCGGCGGAACTGATGGATCAGGAAGGGGTATGGGGTATCCTGCGTATGCCGGAAATTCCTGAGAAAACCCATTTTCTTTTCAATTCCCCCTACATCCATCCATCGGTGATGTTCCGCCGTGAGGTTTTGATCCAGAATCAGGGATACTGCCATTCCCGGGAGATTCTCCACTGCGAGGATTATGAACTGTTTATGCGCCTGCATCAGAATGGATGTCAGGGGTATAATATTCAGGAACCGCTCCTGAGATATTGGGAAGACTACCATTCTTATAAAAAAAGGACTTACCGTAGGCGTATCCGTGAGATGCGGCTGCGGTATACAGGGTTTCGGGATCTGGGGCTTTTGAGGGGATCAACCATTCCTTATGTCCTCAAACCCCTGCTGGTTGGAGCGGTGCCTCCAACTATTCATTATCTGATCAACAAACGCTCCAGACGCCGTCTGAGAAACCAGGAAAGCCAGGATAAGAGGATCCCATGAATGTGAAACACCAGCCGCCGTCCCGTTATCTGACCATATTGAAGGACAACCCACGTTTGTGCTCAGGCCTGGGAGATCCTTTGCCAATGCTGAAAGAACCGGTAGAAGAAATCAGCTTTTGTGTAATGGGTCCAGCCTTGGCGGCTTTTACCCAATGGCTGCTGCAGAGGGCTATGGGAAACGGGATACGCCGCTTGTTTTTCCTGGCACGGGACGGCTATTTCTTTTATCAGTCCGCGGTGGAATTCTGCCGTAAATTCGGGCTTCCCGTGGAATGCCGTTATCTGAGCTGTTCCCGGTATTCTTTGCGGATCCCTTTTTTTCATATCGATCATTCAGCTGCTCTGGAATTTATCTGCCGTGGCGGGATTGACATAACCCCTCATAAAATCCTGAGCAGGGCAGGGCTTACCAGCGGGGAAATAGATGCTGTCCTTAAGGCGCTGGAACTCCCGTACGGAGCGGAAGAAATCCTGCCTTATGCGAAGCTGGCGGAAATCCGCCAGTGCCTGGCCGAATGTAAACTTTTCTGGGAGTATGCGGATGCGCATTCCAGACAAGCCTATCCGAAACTGGCAGGATACCTAAAGCAGGAAGGCATGCTGGATCCGTCGCCCGTAGCTATTGTGGACAGCGGATGGACAGGTTCCATGCAAAAAATCCTGCGGGAAATCCGGGCGCAATTGGGGTGTATCAGCCCGTTAACCGGTTATTACTGGGGCCTATATGAATGGCCGGCGGGAACCAGAGAATCGGAATATTGCGGCTATTTTTTCTTGCCGGACAACGGACTGAGAAAAAAAGTGCATTTTAATAACTGCGTATTTGAGGCGGTCTTTACCGCCCCCCATGGTATGACCCTGGGATATGAGGAACGCGGCGGGCGGTATGAGCCGATATATGGGCACATGGGAGAGGAACGTCAGCGCTTTATACGGGAAATGGAAGGTTACCTGAATGCGTATATCCGGCGATTCCTCAGCGCAACACCGGTTTGGGACCTTTCCCCATATCAAGAAGAGGAGGACAAACGGACAGTCGGAAAACTGCTGAGGCTCTTTATGGATACCCCCACTTCCTGGGAAGCGGACTGTTTCGGCAGTCTTACGTTTTCCGATGACGTGGTGGACCGGGAATCCCATCAGCTGGCGGAGCCCTTATCCGAGGGGGAAATACGGGACAATCATGTGGTGCATAAGCTGCTGGTCCTATCGGGAAGGGCAAAAGGTTATATACGGGAAAGCGCATGGCTGGAAGGGAGCATTGTCCGGTGCGGGAAGAGGGTGAGATATCATTTGGCCCAGAATACCCTGTACAAATATATCCGGTACCTATGGAAGCACCGTAAAGCGGGCAGGATGAAACGGGAGGGAGAGACATGACCAAGGCCCAGCAGCGCAGGCAATACGCTTTTGTGATCTCGCAGCTGACATCGCGGGAAATCAAACGGAAATATGCCCGCTCTTATTTAGGGATCCTTTGGAGCGTGCTGAATCCTCTGCTGTCCATGGCGGTTCTATCTCTGATTTTTTCCCAGCTGTTCCGCCGTTCCATAGAGAACTACCCGATTTATTACCTTACCGGTTATATCCTTTGGCAGGCATTTACCGGGGCTACTACGGCGGCTATGACGACCCTGGTAGACAATAAGCCCCTGCTCCTGAAGGTGAAATTCCCCATGGATATCTTTATCCTTACCCGGGTTTACGCGGCGCTGATCAATCTGGGATATTCCTTTGCCGCCTATGGGATTATGCTGGTGGTATTCCGGATATCACCCAAATGGACCATGCTGCTGGCGCCGGTGATCGTGTTCTGGCTGCTGGTATTTGCGCTGGGGATATCCTATCTTTTGGCTACCGGCTATGTGTTTTTTGGGGATATCAAGCATTTATACTCGGTTGTGCTGACCTTGTGGATGTACTGTTCCGCCATTTTCTATCCGGTGGAGCAGCTGCAGGGATTTATCCGGCTGGTGATTTTGAACAATCCGCTCTATGTATATATCCATGGCCTGCGGCAGGCGGTGATGATAGGGACGGTTCCGTCAGTGTGGGAGTGGGGGAAGATGGTTGTGTGGGCAGTAGGGGTGCTTGCAGCAGGATTTCTGGTTTATCGCAGATGCCGGAACGCCATTATGCAAAGGCTATAGGGGAAGGGGATATATATGGACGCAGGCCAGGGGAAAGGGTATCCGACTGGAACAAAACCATGGTCGGGGAATACGGACATTGCGG
>CALWMQ010000077.1 GCA_944382025.1 uncultured Clostridia bacterium
TCGGGCTGTACCCACAAGCCGCCGGCGATGACCCAGCGTCCTTCCTTTACACGGCTCTGGATTTCCCGGAACATGGCAGGATCGACCTTTTCCACCCATTCGTAATAAGAGGCGCAGGCGGAGGTGAAGATATATCCCGGGAATTCCTTCATTCGATCCAGAGCGGAACGGAAAGTCGCCATGATTTCGCTCATCCCTTCCGCCCGTTTCCAGAGCCAAACGGGATCGATGTGTGCGTTGCCGATCAAATAGACGTTTTTCATATTGGTTGCAATCCTTTCTTTATGATGGAATCTGAAAAAAATCAGATTTCTTCATTTAAATCAATATATTTGGGGACTCTGATGGTGACAGTTAATCCGTCGGGGGATGACGTGAAAGTAACGCCATAGGTGTCGTCGAAGAAGAGCTTTAACCGGTCATTGACATTTTTGACCCCATATCCTTTGCTGCTTTTTTCTAAAATAGATTTTACCTCTTCAGGGGAAAGAGGGGGGCCGTTATCGAAGATGTCAAAAAGGATATCAGAATCCTTTTCGTACGCCGAAATGACAATCTGGCCGCGCTTATCTTCCGGCAAAGCGAGGATACCATGCTCAATAGCGTTTTCCACAATCGGTTGGAGGATAATACTTGGGATATGGTATTCCAGCACCGACGGTTCGATGTGGAAGGCGACATCAAATATGTTTTTGTATACCATTAGTTGGATGTCAATATAGGCTCTGGTGGTATCCAGTTCATGCTGAATGGTGGTGACCGAGCTGTTCCGGTTGAGCATGGAACGATAAAAATTGGACAAGTTGGTTACGATTTTAGAAATGGTTTTATCTCCCCGATAGATAGCTATCCAGTTAATGGAAGACAAAGTATTGTACAGGAAATGTGGATTGATCTGTGACTGGAGGGCTTTGATTTCAGCCTCTTTCAAAGCGATACGGCTTTCATACACCTCATTAATGTATTGGCGCGTTTCGGTTACCATTTGTCCAATGCTGTTTGTGATTTCTCCAACCTCATCTTTGATATCAGAGGTAATGGGGTTTTGAAAGTGGTTTCTGACAATATTACGCGTATATGTATTGAGTGCGGAGATACGTTTGGAAAAGGAGTGGCTGAATATAAAAGCGGTTAACATCATCAGGGTACTGATAATGAGGAAGAAAAATAAAGTAGTTTTGAAATTGTCCAGCGGGGACAATTGCAAGGCGTTAGTATCGACATACATGTAAATATTCCAGCCGCTGGATTCCAGCTGATTTTTCCGGACAATCAAGTCTGAGCGGGAAGGGGCATCAGCCTCGGCAAAAATATTCTCAGGGATATAACCGCTATTTTCCGATGAAAGAGGCGCGGCATCGCGGCGGAAGAGCAACTTACCTTGGGGGTCAGAGATAAGGATGCCGTACTGTTCCATGTCCGGCATGGATTTTTCATCAAAAATGAAAGCATAGTCAATGCTTACAAGGATAGCGGATAAGGAAAAAGGAGCAGCCTGTGAGATGATCCTTGTTGCCAGCAGTACAGTGCCATCCCGCACAAACCAAACGGGCTCCATGCTATATATAATGGCATCGTTTTCATAGAGAAGTGTAAATTCTTCAAAGCTCTTAAACATTCCCCTCGTGCCTTGAATGCTGCCTTCTGTAAAAATCTGAATTTTGTCTATTTCCGGATGGAACATCTGAAGGGAATTCAGCATGGGATCCACCGTGTTGGTTACATCATAATATTCCATATATTTATCTTTATACTGACGGCAGACAATTGTGCTGAAAGAGGTATTGCCGGTGAACAGGAGGAGCTGATCCATTAAATTCTGCATCTTTCCATTGATTTGGCGTACAAAGGAGTTAAAGCTCTCGTCAAAGTTGGCATTAGCCTGGTTCAAGATGCTCTCATTGGCCTGCCGGTAAGACACCACATTCCAAACAGAAAGAGGAATAAAAATAACGATCAGGTAAGAGATGAAGATTTTGGTGCCGAACCGAAGGTTATGAATCCTGCTATTACGTATTTTACTTATGATCATCATTCCCTGCCTCGCGCATCTGCTGAGCGGTTACCCCAAAATACTTCCGAAAAAGAAGACAGAAATAGGAGGTGTTTTGGTATCGTTGAGTCGGTTTACCGGATCGGATCATAAAATCGTTCCTGTTCAAGCGTAAGCACATGTAAAATCAGCCACCAACGGCTTGAGGGAAGGACGTACTTCTGGTACAATAGACCAGTATAGAGGAAAGGGGAACGGAATATGGAGTTTCGCTGGATGACCGGGGCTCAAAAACTGACGGACGCTTATGCCATACGCGTGGAGGTATTTTGTGACGAACAGGGTTATGCGCCGGCTCAGGAGATTGACGGGGTGGACACTGAACCAGGGACCATGCATGTGGTACTGTACGAGGGAAAAGAAGCCATAGGGGTCGGCCGGATTTACTGGAAAGAACCGGGAGTCATAGGATTGGGACGCATTGCCGTGCGGAAGGCATGGCGTGGAAAAGGGATCGGGGCAAAGCTGGTGGAAGAGATGAACCGGAAGGCGTTGGAGATGGGAGCACAGATATCCCGGCTGGACGCCCAAAAGCGCGCTGGCGGCTTCTACGAAAAGCTGGGGTACCGGGTTTGCGGTGAGGAGCATATGGATGGGCATGTGCTTCATGTAATGATGGAAAAGCACCTGGATTCATCCACAATATCCTAAATTGCGTGCGGAAATGGATTTTTTTATAGAAAGTATTGACATCTTGGAAGAGCGTGTTACAATATTTGATATCAGCACACAAATAGGCGGGCAGCATGGCAAAACAGCCGGTGTGGTTCAACTATTTTTACGAGATGCCGTACTATTCAGCTGCCCATAACAGCCGGTGAATCTGCAGTAACAAAGGGCAGTGGGTTTCCCGATACAAAAAGCACATCTGGGAAAGATGTGCTTTTTGTATCGGGAGGAACATTGACAATCCATTTTTCTTCGGGTAAAATGGGTCATACATGAGCGGGCTGAACAATCGCGTGCCTTTCATGGGCATGAGGAAAGTCCGAGCTCCACAGGGCAGGATAACGGCTAACGGCCGCCGGGGGTGACCCGAGGGAAAGTGCAACAGAGATATACCGCCGCATACAAGCGGTAAGGGTGGAAAGGCGAGGTAAGAGCTCACCGGCGCATGGGAGACCATGCGGCCCTGCAAACCCTATCCGGAGCAACGCCGACAGAAGCGATCCATTGGCCCGATGGGCTTCGACGGGCGGCTAGAGCCGTGCGGCAACGCACGGTCGAGATAGATGATTGTTCACGACAGAACTCGGCTTATAGGCCCGCTCATGTTGTTGTAAAAACCGGCCGTCAGGCCTGCATAACGATGCGGAGCCCCCGTAGGAGACGGGGGCTCCGTGCTTTTTTGGATGCGTTACAGAGGGGGTGGACATGGTCTATCCTTCTGTCAGCGGATAACGGATGAAAATACGCCAGACAGCCATAGACGGCGGGAACCAGTATACGAAAATATTGGGGAACATGCCGGATGGAGAGATAGAACGGTTTTTAGACGGAAATGGAAGTCTGAAAAGGCGAGTAATGAAGATGCCCATCATGGTGGGCAAGGCTGTTGGCAGAGCCATAGGACAGATTAACCCAACAGGCATGTCGGAGGGAGGAAAAGCGATGGGTAAACAGCTTCAATTGCCCAAAACCATTTGGGCAGCTTTGGAAGAACGATGGGAATTAACCCAGGAGACTGTATTGGCGGCAGCCTGCTGCGATATGTCCCGGGAAGGGGAACTGCGGCATATTTACCTGTTTCTGAGTAAGGAACAGCTGATATTGGGGGTATCGGATCAAAGCGGGGAAATGACCTATGCCGGCTCTCCTCCGTTCCGGAACCGGTCTCCCGAAGGCATACAGGAATGGTATGCGTATGCCTTGAAGCGCTTACGGCACCCCCGTATCCTTAACCAGGTGATTGGAGGGCTGCTTAGCGTGGAGGTAGACGGGACTGAAACCTGGCTATGCCGGTTTTCGGGCGCGAAGATGCGGGAACTCCAGCGGTTCGTCCGGGCCCTGGACGCTGTGATACAGGGAAAGCCTCTGCCGGCGGATGAAAGGCAGGAAGAGGAATATTGCCCGAAATGCGGATCGCCATATCCGGAACGTGGAAGGGCTGTATGTCCTAAATGTATGGAAAAACGGACGGTGTTTGTACGGATCCTGTCCTATTTTAAGGAATATAAGGGCCGGGTAACGGTCATGCTGCTATGCGTGGCGCTGTCGGGACTATTCAATGCGGTGATCCCCTATTTGTCAGGTTCGGTGCTGTATGACCAGGTACTGGGCAGGGATGAGAAGCTGGCGGCGGCTATAGGGGTACCGGGGAATTTTGTTCTGCTTCTGCTGTTGTGCGTGCTGGCCAACGCCGCGGCGAAAATTCTGCAGAACCTGACCGGCGTTATACACGGGCGGATGACAGGGTATATGGTACCAGGTGTGGTGTATCAGATCAAGGGGAAGGTATTTGAGGCGCTCCAGCGCCTGTCCATCAGCTTTTACACCCGACGGCAGACCGGCAGCCTGATGCAGCGGGTCAATGGGGACGCCAACGAGGTGATGCACTTTTTCATTGATGGGCTGCCATATTTGATTTTCAATATCCTGACATTCCTGTTTGCCGGAGGGGTCATGTTCTGGATGGATTGGCGGCTGGCGCTGGTAGCGCTGTTCATGCTTCCGCCGTTGTTTTGGATCAGCTATGTGCTGCTGCCCCGGTTCTGGCACGCCCATGGCAGACGGGCCAGGACGGTGCGCAGCCTGTATTCGGTACTCAACGACAATCTGACCGGTGCCAGGGTGGTGAAAGCTTTCGGGCAGGAGGACCATGAGATCGGCCGTTTTGAGAAGGCTAATGAGCGGGTCAGGGACGCGGAAATGCAGGTGGTACGTTACGGAAGCCGGTTTGATATCGCCTATGATTTGGGCAAGACGGTTCCCACCCTGCTGGTATGGAGCGTAGGGGCGCTGATGATCGTGTCATCCGGCGGCGCTTTTACCTACGGCAAGTTATTGACTTTTGTGAATTATCTGGTTATGATGCAGGGTCCGATGATCTTTTTCTCGGATGTATTCCGCTGGTGGGCCAACAGCATGAATGCCGCCCAACGGGTATTCGAGATTATTGACGCTACGCCGGAGGTGGTGGAAAAGCCGGACGCGCGGGAGATGGAGATCAAAGGGGATATTGCCCTTGACCATGTGTCCTTTAGCTACGAGCCTAACAAACCGGTTCTGAAAAACGTGAGCTTTCAGATCAAGGCGGGAGAAATGCTGGGGATTGTAGGCAAGTCGGGAGCCGGGAAATCCACCCTGGTTAACCTGATTTCCCGCCTGTACGACCCTGAGGAAGGGGAAATCCGGCTGGATGGTGTGAACCTGAAGGATATTTCCTTTAGCTCCCTGCGGGGGGCGGTGGCCATGGTCAGCCAGGAAACGTATATTTTTATGGGAACCGTAGCAGAAAATATCGCCTATGCCCGTCCTGAGGCCAGCCGGGAGGAAATTGTCCGAGCCGCCATTGCCGCCAGCGCCCATAGTTTTATCTGCCGGCTGCCGGATGGTTATGATACGGTGATTGGATCAGGGGGACGGAGCCTGTCCGGGGGAGAACGGCAGCGGTTATCGATTGCCCGGGCGGTTTTGGCGGATCCCAAGATCCTGGTGCTGGACGAAGCGACAGCTTCGGTGGATACCGAGACCGAGCGGGCGATCCAGGCATCTTTGGATAAGCTGATCCAGGGGCGTACTACCATATCCATCGCTCACCGGCTGTCCACCCTGCGGGGGGCCGACCGGCTGATTGTACTGGAGAACGGGGAACTGGTGGAAAACGGGACCCATGCGGAACTGGTGGCCAAACGGGGAGTGTATTATAAGCTGCTGCAGCTCCAGAGCAAAGCCCTGGCCATGCGGGGCCCGGCCCATTTCAAAAGGCTGCCCGCGCCGCTTCCTATTCAATCCCCCGCATTGCGAGCGCTTTGGACTGAAGCTGGAGCAGCTTATAATACACGCCGCGCCGCTTCACCAATTCCTCGTGCGTCCCGCTTTCCACCAGCCGGCCGTTATCCAGCACGATCAGCCGGTCGGCCCCCCGCAGGGTGGACAGGCGGTGGGCAATGGAGATGGTGGTGCGGCCCTGAATCAGCTTCTCCAGGGAATCCTGGATCGCCCGTTCCGTTTCGGT
>CALWMQ010000078.1 GCA_944382025.1 uncultured Clostridia bacterium
TACCCCCACGCAATCGGCATGAAAACCGGTTACACGATTAAGGCCGGCCGCTGTCTGGTATCGGCGGCGGAGAAGGATGGGGTTACACTGGTGATCGCCAGCCTGAATGGTTATGATTACTGGGATGACCATATAGCGCTTTATGAGTATGGGTTTTCCCTGACCGCCTGTTATCGGCCGGAACTGCCGGATTTCAGCCGCTTTCCGGTTTCCGGCGGTACCATGGGTACGGTTCCTCTGGTGGTGGGGGAAATGCCGGAAATAACCGTGCTCAAAGGGGAGGAGGAACGGGTGGAATGCCTTATGGATGTTCCACGGTTCCTGCTGGCTCCGTTGAAAGAGGGGGAACAGGTGGGGACTGTCCGATATATTCTGGATGGCCGTGAACTGTGCGCTCTGCCGATAACGGTAGGCCAGGAGGTACCGGCCAGGCCGGTAGCAGGTTTTTTATCCAGGTTTCAAGAATTGTTTTGGGCGCTGTTCCGTGGGATGTTGGATGGATAGCGTCAAATTTATACATAGGAACGGATGTTGAAATATGGCATTGGTACGGCTGCAAAAGCTGTTATCCGAACGGGGAATAGCATCCCGCCGTAAGGCGGAGGAACTGATTATACAAGGGAAAGTGAAAGTAAACGGCCATCCGGCAGGTTTGGGGGATAAAGCGGATCCGCACAAGGATGTGGTTACTGTGGCAGGCAAGCGTCTGGCACAGGCGGAGGAACCAGTGTACCTCATGCTCAACAAGCCCCGGGGCGTGGTCACTACCATGAACGATGAAATGGGACGAAAATGCGTGGCGGAACTGGTCAAGGATGCCGGGGTTCGGGTATATCCCGTAGGACGTTTGGATCGGGATTCAGAGGGACTGCTGCTGTTGACCAATGACGGGGATTTTGCCAACGCCATGATGCATCCGGCCGCCCATGTGCCCAAACTATACCGGGTAACTCTACGGGCGGTGATGACCGATGACCAGAAAGCGCAGTTTGAAGAAGGTATTCTGCTGGACGGACGTAAGACCGCCCCGGCTGAACTGTACGTGGTATCGGAGGAACCGGCGGATCCTGCGGGGGATCGACCTCCCCGCACGGTGGTGGAAATCGTACTGTATGAAGGCCGTAACCGGCAAATACGCCGAATGTGCGAGGCTCTTGGGTTGCCGGTAGCCCGACTGAAGCGGATTGCCATCGGAGGGGTAAAGCTGGGAATGCTGGCGCCTGGCAAATGGCGGTATCTGGAGCCGAAAGAGGTCAGGACGCTGGTGATGGCAGCTCAGGTACAGAAAAAGATCGCTGCCCAATACATTAAACAAGGCAGGGGGGAAGGAAACCGTGCTGTCCATTCTCGCCGCCGCTGATGCGGATGCCCGGCGTTTGTCCCTGGAAGCGGGGATAGATTCTCCAGCCGCTTGTATGGTGGCGCAGGATGGGGAAGAAACAGTGGGCTGGGTTCTGTATAGAACAGAAGGTGAACAAATAGATCTTCTTTCCGCCCGGGCAAAGGATAATCCAGTACTGGATGGTCTGTTGAGAGGCGCCATGCATACCGCGTATCTGAGAAATATGCGGTATGCGGTATGCCGGAACCCACAGCTTTTTCCGGCGTTAAAGGCTTTGCGCTTTACGAGAAGGGGAGAGGAATACAGCTGTTCCCTGTCCGAGTTTTTTCATCGTCCCTGCCATCATGGAGGGAAAAACTGCATAAAAGCTGAATTCCTCTGCTCTGAGAAAATCAGAAAATAGGAAGCTAATGGAAAATTGGATGGATTACACAAAATTCGAAAAAATGCTCCTGGGAACGGCAAAAATGGGTTGTCATTCCATGGGGTTTGCAGTATAATAAACTATATTTGTGCAATATGGGAACGGTAAGCCTGTTCATAGGCGGATGTTCCCCGAGCACGGTTTGGCTGTTACCAAAGAATATGCGCCGTGGGCGCACGGAGGTTAGGAAGATGAGTATGCTAAGTCCATTGGAAAAGCTGGCTCAGGCCAATGCGTCCTGTGAGGAATCCCCAGCGCGTAAGCTGCTGGCCGGCTTTTTTGATCAGGGTACTTTCACTGAAATTGACCGCCTGGCACGGGATGGGGACAAGCCCGCCGAAGCGGTAGCCGGTTACGGCCTGGTAAACGGCGCGCCGGTATACGCTTTCGCTCAGGATAAATCGGTTTGCAGCGGCGCTATCGGTAAGGCTCAGGCCGCAAAAATCAGCCGTATCTATGAGTTGGCAGCCCAGAACGGCGCACCCGTTGTAGGCGTGTTTGATAGTGACGGCGCTAAGCTGGGGGAAGGCATCGACGCGATGGATGCTATTTCCCAGGTGCTGCTGGCCTCCAATACCCTTTCCGGCGTGGTACCTCAGATCGCGGTTATTACCGGTGCCTGTGTTGGTTCCTCCGCCTTGGTGGCGGCAGCTGCGGACTTGGTGATTATGATGAAGGATGGGGAGTATTATCTGAGCAAAGGCGATGATGTGACCAAGGCGGATCTGGAAGCAGAGGATACAGACGACGCTATGGAAAAAGCACGTTTACTGCTGTCCTATCTGCCGTCCAATAATTTGGCTTCCCTGCCTGTTTACGATTTCGATGGGGCAGCGGTTTCCGGTACCGTTTCGGCTGAAAACGCGGCGGAAGGAATGGCGGATGCCGGTACCCTTGTTTATCTGTCCCAGGGCTCTGACTGCAAGACGGCCTTCGCCCATGTCGGCGGAAACGTCTGCGGCATGGTCTCTTTGGCAGGCGACAAGATCTGCGCCTGCGCCGCCGGTCGTGTCGCCCGTTTCGTCCGCCTGTGCGACGCTTTCTCCATCCCGGTGCTGACCTTTGTGGATGCCGCCGGGTTCCAGAATATCAAAGCTGCCTGTAAGCTATCCCAGGCTTATAATGAGGCTACCACTGCCAAGATCAGTATTATTGTCGGTAAAGCATATGGCCCGGTATATATCGCTGTGGCCGGGAAACGGGCTGGATCTGACGCCGTTTTAGCCTGGCCGGACGCCGTGATATC
>CALWMQ010000079.1 GCA_944382025.1 uncultured Clostridia bacterium
CTCCATGGGTGGCTATGGGGCGCTGAAAGCGGCCCTGCGATACCCAAAGTCTTTCGCTGCGGCAGGCAGCTTTTCCGGGGCGGTAGATGTGAAGGCCCGGTTTCAAGCGGAAAGCTTTGGGCTTAGTCTGAAGGAACGGGCAGGGGCTGTCGGGGACGCGGTACAGGCTCAGGATGACTTGCTGATGCTGACCGCCCGCGCGGTCAACACCGGGTACCGGTTGCCGTCCCTGTATCTCACCTGCGGGCTGTCGGATTTCCTGTATGAGGACAACAAGCGTTTCCGGCAACAACTGGATTTTCTCCATATCCCCTATGCCTATGAAGAATGGGCGGGAGAGCATAACTGGTCTTTCTGGAACACCAGTATTCAAAGGTTCCTGCAATTCCTTGGGAACTGAGGCAGGTAAAACTTTTGTGATGTTCAGAGACGAACCCTTTACGCCATATCCCTCAAGTACAGAAAACTATCGTTTGTCCGAGCACTTGTGAACTTTTTCCTGTTTACATAGTGGGGGATGTTGCCGCTGGGCTAAAACCAAACACGCAACGGCCAGGAAAGGCCTCTTTCCTGGCCGTTGCCCCGTACTTTAACCAGTAAAGGAGGGGGCAGCCATGACGGCTCCTCTTGCGGACCGAATGCGGCCCCAGAACCTGACGGACATTGTAGGGCAGAAGCATCTGCTGGGACAGGGCAAGGCTCTGCGCAACATTATTGAGTCCGGCAAAATACCCAACTTGATTTTTTACGGCCCATCCGGGGTGGGAAAGACCACCTTAGCGGGTATTATCGCCAAACGTACCGATATGCGCCTGCACAAGCTCAATGGTACCACCGCGTCTACCGCGGACATCAAAGCGGTGGTAGAGGAGCTGGATACGCTGGCCGGTATCAACGGAATTCTGCTTTATCTGGATGAGATCCAGTATTTCAATAAAAAACAGCAGCAGACCCTGTTGGAACATATTGAGAATGGCCGGATTACCCTGATTGCCTCCACAACGGAAAATCCCTACTTTTATGTCTATAGTGCCATTCTCAGCCGCTCAACCGTTTTTGAATTCAAATCGGTGGAGCCGGAGGAGGTCGAACAGGCGGTACGGCGCGGGTTCCAGTTCCTGGAATCTGAACAGGATACACCTCTGATGGTGGAAGAGGGAGTAGCTGCACATATTGCTCTGTCCTGCGGCGGGGATGTGAGAAAGGCTCTGAACGCAGTAGAATTGTGTGTCCTGGCTTCTCCGCCGGATGACGAGGGAACACGTCATGTGACCCTGGGCACCGCCCGTCAGCTGGCCCAGCGCAGCGCCATGCGGTACGATAAGGATGGGGACGAGCATTACGATATTATTTCCGCCTATCAGAAATCCATGCGTGGTTCCGATCCGGACGCGGCGATCCATTATCTGGCCAGGCTGCTGGAGGCGGGGGATCTACCATCAGCCTGCCGCAGACTGATGGTATGCGCATGTGAAGATGTGGGCCTTGCCTATCCGCAGATCATTCCCATTGTGAAAGCGGCGGTGGATGCCGCTCTGCAGGTAGGGCTTCCGGAAGCCAGCCTGCCTTTGGCGGATGCCGTAATCCTGGTAGCCACCGCACCTAAATCCAATTCCGGCGGGGAAGCTATCTGGGCGGCACTGGCGGATGTCCGCGCCGGAAAGACCGGCCCGGTACCAAGACAGCTTCAGAATAAACATTATGATGGGGAAGACGCCACGGTGAAAGGCCAGCACTATCTGTATCCTCACAGTTATCCGAACCGCTGGGTGGAGCAGCAGTACTTACCGGACGCAATTAAGGAGAGAGTCTACTATGTCCCGGCGGACAATAAAAACGAACAGGCATTTAAAGCCTACTGGGATGCCGTCAAGAAAAGGCGTAAAGGCTGACTAATTATCTGAAAGGGTAAATGGGGAGGAAGAACATGACTGACAAAGAGTGGATTATGCTGATCACCATGGGGGTGTACATGGTCGCCATGGTGGCTATCGGGGTATATTACTCCCACAAGAACAAAAATACAGACGACTATTTTCTGGGCGGACGGAAACTGGGGCCGGTTGTAACGGCTATGAGCGCCGAGGCTTCGGATATGAGCGGATGGCTGCTGATGGGCCTGCCGGGGGTTGCCTACGCCTGTGGGATAGCCGAGGCTCCTTGGACGGCTATCGGTTTGGCCATTGGCACCTATCTGAACTGGCTGTTGGTGGCGAAACGGCTGCGTCGGTATACAGTGGTGGCAGACAATTCCATCACCCTGCCTGACTTTTTTTCCAACCGGTTCAAGGACAAAAGCAAGATCCTTATGTGTGTCTCCGCTGTGATCATCCTGATATTTTTTGTCCCCTATACCGCATCCGGTTTCTCTACCTGTGGCAAGTTGTTCAGCAGCCTGTTCGGGGTGGACTACCAGATAGCCATGATCATCAGCGCGGTGGTCATTGTTGCCTATACCGCTATCGGAGGGTTCCTGGCCGCCAGTACCACTGACCTGGTTCAGGGAATCCTGATGTCCATAGCGCTGGTAGTAGTGCTGGTGTTTGGCGTTTCGGTTGCCGGCGGTTGGAACGCGGTTATAGAAAACGCCCAAACTCTGCCGGGCTATCTGGATATGTTCAAGGGGTATGATTACAAGACAGGAACCGCTGGATCCTATGGATTTTTGCCGGTTGTCTCCACGCTGGCGTGGGGGCTGGGCTATTTCGGTATGCCGGCCATTTTGCTGCGGTTTATGGCCATCCGGGATGAGAAAGAACTGAAATTTTCAAGGCGGATTGCTTCTGTGTGGGTGGTGATTTCCCTAGCAGTGGCCGTATTGATCGGCGTGGTAGGTATGACCGCTGTCTCCCGTTCCACCATGGTATATCAGGCTGCGGATGGAACCTGGGTAAACAATTCGGAAAGCATTATCGTGGAACTGTCCAAGCTGTTGGCGGAACATGGATGGCTGGCGGCCATTTTTGGAGGCCTTATTCTGGCGGGGATAATGGCGGCGACCATGTCGACTGCGGATTCCCAGATGCTGGCAGCGTCTTCCGCTGCCGCCCAGAACTTTTTTAAAGGCAAACTATGTCCCTATGCGTCTAACCGGGTGACCATGCTGGTCGCTCGGGGCGGTGTCATCGTGATTGCGGTGATTGCTGTATTTATTGCTCTGGATCCCAATAGTTCCATCTTCCGGATCGTATCCTTTGCCTGGGCGGGATTTGGCGCCGCTTTTGGACCGGTTGTATTGTTCTCCCTGTTTTGGAAGCGCTGTAATAAGTGGGGAGCTCTGGCCGGTATGGTTACTGGCGGGGCAATGGTATTTATTTGGAAATTTCTGATTTCCCCGCTTGGCGGACTCTGGTCAATTTATGAGCTGTTGCCTGCCTTTATCCTGGCCAGCTTAGCGTTGGTGGCGGTGAGCTTGATGACCAAGGTTCCAGATCAGGAAATTCTGGACGAATTCCAGCTGGCGGCCTCTAAAGTGCCGCTGGAAGAGATCGCCGGAGAATAAGAGGAAAATCCCTCGCCGGATACGGAAACCACGGCGGGGGATTTTTCCGCTTTGCTGGTATTGCCGAGGGTTCAGGAAGGCGGAAGAGGATCTCAAACAGCGCTATATCGGACAGGGGATGGCAGACGTGGGACCGGTTTTGAGGAGACATACATTGTATGATCTGGTGGAAACGGGAGGTATGAACTGTTGCAACCTAAAAGAATACGAACCAGGGCGCTGGCCGCCGCCTTTCCCCATACCGTTCCCATCCTGGCCGGCTTTTTGTTTTTGGGAATCGCGTATGGGGTCTATATGAGGGCAGCCGGATTCAGTGCCGTGTACCCCATTGCCATGAGCATGACCATATTTGCAGGGTCCATGGAGTTTGTTACGGTAAATCTTTTACTGGGAGGATTTGACCCTGTAGGGGCTTTTGGCCTGGCACTGATGGTTAACGCACGCCATCTGTTTTATGGGATTTCCATGCTGGACCGTTTCAAAGGGACAGGTGCTAAAAAATGGTACCTGATTTTTGGAATGTGTGACGAATCTTTTTCCATTAACTGTACCGCTGACATTCCAGCCGGTGTGGACAAGGGATGGTTTATGTTTTTTGTCACACTGCTGAATCAAATATACTGGGTGGGCGGGGCCGCATTGGGCGGACTTTTCGGTTCTTTTGTTCTCTTCAGTACGGAAGGTCTGGAATTTGTCATGACCGCTTTGTTTGTGGTAATTTTTCTGGAGCAGTGGTTCAAAGATAAACGGCATTATAGCGCTTTGATAGGGATGGGGTTGTCTGGAATTTGCCTGCTGATTCTGGGCGGGGATGGGTTTATTCTCCCAGCTATGCTGGCGATCTGGGCATGCCTGACATTGTTTCGGAAGCCGTTGGAGAAAGCGGGGGAGGACGTATGACTGTCACACAACAGGTATTGACGATTGCGGCGGTTGTGGTGGGAACGATGGCCACACGCTTTTTACCTTTTTTATTGTTTCCCGCCAACAAGCCTACCCCCGGATATGTCCGATATTTAGGTAGTGTCCTGCCATCGGCAGCGCTGGGGTTGCTGGTGGTGTATTGCTTTAAGGATATAAGCTTCTTATCCGGTTCCCATGGAATACCGGAATTGCTGTCAGTAGGCGTTGTGGCAGGCCTTCATCTTTGGAAAAGGCAGATGCTGCTGTCTATTGCGGGAGGAACCATCTGTTATATGCTGTTGGTACAGATGGTTTTTTGAGACGAACACTCTTTCTAAGGAGGCCAAGTAAAGAATACCTCCGGGGAAAAAGTGGCCAAGGGGCCCATATAAACCACCGTTTCTTTCGCCTAAAGGTTAGTAGGGTGGTTCCTGTTTGCCGAAAGGCGGACAAAAGGGCTGGGATAAATGCGGCCGTCCGGCCTTTTGATACCTCTGGAAGGAAGAATAGCCTATTTATATGTTTCTGGTTGAGACAATGAAAGACCCCCGGAAAAAGCTTTCCCGGGGGTCCGCTGCAAGAGGCATGATTATACAGAAGCGGCCAATTTGTCAGCAAGTCCCGCCAATTGATCAGCTTGGGGTTGTTTGAGTGAAGAACGAATGGTAATCGTCTCATCCAAAATCGTGATATCTTTCAGTTCCTCCAACATACAGCGCATAATTTTACCAGCCTGAGGAGCCCAAGAGCCGTTTTCAATGATAGCGGCTGTACGGTTTTGCAAGTTAAGGGCTTTCATATCCCGGAGGAGAGCCTCCATAGCAGGGTATAAACCGTTGTTATAGGTGGGGGAGGCGAATACCAGATGGGAGCAGCGGAAAGCTTCAGCAATCAACTGGGAAACATGGGTAACGGACACATCATAAACCCGTACATCGCGGATTCCTTTATCCGCCAGCTGGACCGCCAGAAGATCCGCGGCATTTTGGGTATCACCGTACATGGAGGCATAAAAAATGGTGACAGCCCTATCTTCGGGTTCATATCGGCTCCATTTGTCATATTTTCCCAACAGATAATCTAAATTGGAGCGCCAGATGGGACCATGAAGGGGGCAAATGGTCCGGATATCCAAACCGGCAGCTTTTTTCAGCACCGCTTGGACCTGAGGACCGTATTTCCCGACAATATTTGTATAATAACGGCGGGCATCATCCAGCCAATCCCGATCAAAATTGACCTCATCATTAAATAAGCAGCCTGGGAGGGCGCCAAAGGAACCAAAGGCATCGGCGGAAAACAGAATTTTCTCATTAGTTTCATAGGAAACCATGACCTCAGGCCAGTGAACCATCGGCGCCATATAAAAGCGCAGGGTATGGTTTCCCAATGCCAGTTCGTCGTTTTCCTTGACTGAAATAGTCCGTCCTTCCAGGTCAACGTCATGGAACTGTCCAATCAATTGAATCGCCTTGACGGAGGCAACCACTTTCATTTGGGGATAGTGGCGGAGGAAATCCCCGATCTGGGAACAATGATCGGGTTCCATGTGATTGACAATCAAATAGTCCAGAGGCCGTCCGGCCAGGGTTTGCTCAACATTCTCAAAGAATTGGTGGTTTACGGAGACATCCGCTGTATCCATCAGAGCGGTTTTGTCATCCAGAATCAAATAGGAGTTATAGGATACGCCCCTGGGAATAGGAAACAAGTTTTCAAACAGATTCAAACGGCGGTCGTTGGCTCCCACCCAGACGATATTTTTACATACTTCTCGTGTGCAGACCATTGGTTATCCTGTCCTTTCATCGGATCATGTACATCCCGGCGTTACCTGACCCGCGGCTTTACACTATGATTTTGCCCAAAACCGCGAAAAAACACACCGAAATCCCAGAAACTTTATTGTTATTCTTTTCACAAATGAGTGTAAATCATTTTCAGATAAAAGTCAAGGCAAAGCTTCCGGGATTTTCCTGCGCCCCATATAAACAGCCTCTATCCGTCCGATGGATTTCAAGATAGTGGGGAATGGGGAGGGATTATTCAGTATCCTTCACCAGATCAGCCATGGAATAATATCCGGCGGGTTTTCCGTACAGATACAAAGCGGCATTAATGGCGCCTACAGCGAAAATCTCTTTGGAACGGGCAGAATGGGAAATAGTGACAATCTCATCATGTCCCGCAAAGATGACCTCATGCTCACCCACAATGGTACCGCCGCGGATGGCGGAAATGCCGATTTCCTCCTTAGCCCGCTTCTGGCGGACGGAATGGCGCTCATACACATACTGTGGAGTATAATCCAAGCCCTCTTTTACAGCGTCCGCCAGCATCAGAGCGGTACCGGAAGGGGCGTCCAGCTTTTGATTGTGGTGTTTTTCCAGGATTTCCACATCGAAATCGTTGCCCAGAACCGAAGCGGCCTTTTTAGCCAGCTCCATAATGAGGCTGATGCCCATAGACATGTTGGCACTAAAGAAAACCGGGATTTCCTGGGACGCATCCCGGATAGAGAGAATCTGTTCTTCTGACAGGCCGGTGGTGGCGATAACCGCAGGAATTTTTTTCTCCCTTGCGTAGCGAAGTACACCGGCCAAACTGGAAGGGTGGGAGAAATCAATAATGGCATCGGCCTCAATGTTGCAGTTGGCGGGATTAGCGTATACGGGATAGCCCGCGTGGCTTTCGGTATTGATGTCGAAGCCCGCCACGATAGAGCAGTCAACCCGTTCCGCAACACAGGCCGTGATCACCCGGCCCATGCGGCCGTTACAGCCGCAGAGAATGAAACGTACCATAGTAAACGTCCTTTCTTTAAAAAAGCCGCATCCCCCTGGGGCTTCCGAGCTGTTTAAAAGCCGTTTTAGAAAATAAGTGAAAAAGCTTTTCACTTATCATTACCTTTTGAAAAGAGAACGAGGCCTTTCGGCATATCCGCATAGGGGGATGAATCCCCCTATGCGGGAAAGTACAGGAAAGTTGTCATCTATAGTGGTAGGGAACGATGATTCCCTATGCCACAACAGAGACAGCGACGGGAGATCCGAACAGGTTCCGTTGGGTCAGGACATAAGCCCATACTGTTTGAGTACGGCTGCCAGCTTGGCCTTGCCAGCATCGTCCATTCCGATGAGAGGCAGGCGGCATTCGCCTACTTCCCATCCCATCAGGTTCATAGCTTCCTTAACCGGGATGGGGTTGACATCGCTGAACAAGGCGTTAGCCAAGGAAAGCAGTTCCAGCTGCAGAGCGAGGCTGCCTTTAACATCCCCCTGCATCCATTTGGCCACAATGTCATGGGTTTGACGTGGCGCCACATTGGACAGTACTGAGATGACTCCTTTACCTCCCAGAGACAGCAGGGGAACGATCTGATCATCGTTGCCTGAGTAGATATCAATATCACACAAGGCAGCTACCTGAGCGGCGGCGGAAATATTGCCGTTGGCCTCCTTGACAGCCACGATATGGGGATGTTTGGAGAGGGCCGCGATGGTTTCAGGTTTAATATCCACACCGGTGCGGGAGGGAACATTATACAGCATGATCGGCAGATCCACAGCGTCGGCCACAGCAGTATAATGGGCAATGAGTCCGCGCTGAGAGGTTTTGTTGTAATAGGGGGAGACCAGCAATAGGGCGTCAGCACCCAGGCGCTGTGCTTCTTGGGAAAGCTCGATGCAATAGGCCGTATCATTGGAGCCGGTGCCGGCGATAACCGGTACCCGTCCGGCAACAGTTTCTACAGCAGTTTGAATGGTACGGGTATGTTCCTCATGGGTCAGAGTGGAGGACTCACCAGTGGTGCCGCAGGTGATAATGGCGTCGGTACCATTTTCGATTTGCCAATTGATGAGCTCGGCGTATTTTTCATAATTGACGCTGCCGTCGGCGTGCATTGGGGTGATAATGGCTACGCCTGCGCCGGTGAAGATGCTTTTTTTGCTCATGATAATCCACCTTTCTGTAAGATTGAGAGGGAAGTGCCAGCCATGGGGTTGAGGTTATTTATCCATGTAGCCTTCCGCGCACAGCAGTTCGGCCATCAGGACCGCACCGCCGGCGGCACCCCGCAGGGTGTTATGGGATAAGCCCACGAATTTGTAGTCATACTGGGTATCTTCTCTCAGGCGGCCAAGGGAAATCGCCATACCGCCCTCCAGATCCCGATGGAGACGGGTTTGGGGCATATTTTCCTCCTCAAAATAATGGAGGAACTGGTTAGGGGCGCTGGGAAGCTCCAATTCCTGGGCCCGGCCGCGGAAATTTTTCCAGGTGTTCAGGATCTCCTCTTTGGAAGGCTTCTGCTCAAAACTGCAGAACACAGCAGCAAAATGGCCGTTGGTCACCGGCACCCGCAGGCACTGGGCGGTGAAGGCGGGGGAGGCGGCAGGGACGATGACCCCGTTTTCCACCTTGCCCCAGATTTTCAGAGGTTCCTGCTCGGATTTTTCTTCCTCGCCACCAATATAAGGAATCATGTTATCCACCATTTCAGGCCAGGATTCGAAGGTTTTACCGGCGCCGGAAATAGCCTGGTAGGTGCATACCAGCGCCTTGCTGACCCCAAACCTGGACAGGGGGAACAGGGCGGGCACATAGCTTTGGAGGGAGCAGTTGGACTTGACCGAAATAAAGCCCCGTTTTGTTCCCAGACGTTTGCGCTGATAGGGGATAACCTGAGCATGCTCAGGGTTCAGTTCCGGGATAATCATGGGGACGTCGGGGGTACCCCGGTTGGCGCTGTTGTTGGAGACCACCGGGCATTCCGCCTTGGCGTAGGCTTCCTCAAGAGCTTTAATCTCCGCTTTTGGCATATCCACAGCACAGAAGACAAAATCTACCTGGGAGGCAACCTTTTCCACCTGGGAGGCGTCCTCTACCACCATGTTTTTCATGGCCTCGGGGATAGGTTTCTCCATAGACCAGCGTTTGCCAAGGGCTTCCTGGTAGGTTTTCCCGGCGGAGCGGGGGCTAGCGGCCAGGACTTTCACCTCAAACCACGGATGGTTTTCCAGCAGGGTAGCGAACCGCTGTCCCACCATGCCGGTGCAGCCGATGATTCCAACCTGATACTTTTTCATATGTTTCCGATCCTTTCCTGGGATCTCCGCCCGGCGGGATCCGTTTTTTACTAGGGCGTTTGGTGATTCGCCCGATATGGCTGTGGATGACGTCTTAAGTCATCCCGCACGGACCGTGAGGATCCGTGGAGACAAATGCCGGTGAAATTCTCGTGACCATGAAAAAAACCGGTTGAAAACCGGTTGTCATAGTCTTATAATAGATGCATTGACGCCAAACGGGCAACAGCCATTTTGGTGAATAGCGCTCCATCATAAGTATGATGACAACCCCACAGCTATTAACTGTAAGGCCAGAGGTCCCGCACTCCGGCGGCGGAACACCTCTTCGGCGTTGATCCCTTTCGTCCGCGGTCATCGACCCGGCATCTTGCGCGGCTTACTTTTGATCCAACGCGCCTCTATTCAGTATATTCACTTGACATTTGTTTGTTCTCATTGTAGCATCAGGGGCCTTGGTTGTCAAATAAAAATCCCATAAATTTGGAGTTAACGTGCGATTCGGCAGCTTGAACGGAAGGACAGGCTCCGGACAGTGAAATTTCCCCAAACCTCCCGAAAAACGCGGAAAAGAGGCCAAATTCCTATGAAAACCCATGATTTTTACTATGATCTGCCGGAAGAGCTGATTGCTCAGGATCCTCTGGCAGAACGGGATCATTCCCGGATGCTGGTGCTGGACCGGAAAACCGGTGAAATGGAAGACCGGCATTTTTATGACCTGATGGACTACCTTCGCCCGGGGGATTGCCTGATTCTGAATGACAGCCGGGTGCTGCCGGCACGTCTATATGGTCAGCGGAAGGAAACAGGCGCAGCGGTAGAGCTGCTGTTGCTCAATCCGAAAGGGAAGGATACCTGGGAAGTGTTAGCGGGGCCTGGAAGAAAGGCCAGGCCGGGAGACACCCTGGTGTTTGGCGAGGGGAAGCTGGAAGCCGATGTATTGGAGATCCTAGAAGGCGGGAACCGGCTGGTAAGGTTTCGGTATGAGGGGAATTTCTATGGGTTACTGGAAGAAATTGGCCAGATGCCGTTGCCCCATTATATCACCCATCAGCTTCAAGATAAGGAGCGGTATCAGACTGTATATTCCCGTGAACTGGGTTCAGCGGCCGCTCCGACAGCCGGGCTGCATTTTACTCCAGAGCTGTTGGAGAATTTGAGGCAAAAAGGGATCGATATTGGCTTTGTAACCCTCCATGTAGGGCTGGGAACCTTTCGTCCGGTCAAGGTAGAGGAGATTACGGAGCATAAGATGCATTCTGAGCATTATGAACTGCCGCCGGATACAGCGGATCTGATCAATCGGACGAAAGCCAGGGGAGGACGGGTAATCGCCGTTGGTACGACCAGCTGCCGGACATTGGAAAGTGTGGGAATGAAGGAAGGAAAAGTGGATCCCGCCGAGGGATGGACCAGTATTTTCATTTACCCAGGCTATGAGTTTCAGGTGCTGGATGGGCTGATTACCAACT
>CALWMQ010000080.1 GCA_944382025.1 uncultured Clostridia bacterium
AATCTGCTGCCGGAGATCCAGCAGTATTTCAGCCAATACCCGGCGGAGTACAGCCTGTGGATCACGGACCATCCCGGGCACGCGACCGAGATTGCCAGGCAAGAAATGGACAGGCTGGATCCGGACAGGGAAGGACCGGTACGATTCTATGCCTGCGGCGGGGATGGGACTCTCCTGGAAACGGCTACGGGTATTCAGGGCTGTCCTGACGCGGAACTGGCCTGTATCCCTTGCGGGTCGGCTAATGATCTGCTGCGCTGTTTGCCGCATAAGGAGAGGTACACCAACATAGCGGCTATGGTGAATGGTAAGGCCAAACCGTTGGACGCGGTTTCCTGTAACGGCAAATTGGCGTTAAATGTAGCTTCTATGGGCATGGACGCGGACGTGGCGGGAAAGATGGCAGATTATAAGCATCTCCCGTTTGTATCCGGCCCTATGGCCTACCAGCTGGCCATCGTTTATGCCTTTTTCCATCGGATTGGGCGCCAGCTCCGGGTGGAGATGGATACTCCGGAGGGGAAAATCGTTCGGGAGGGCCGGTTCCTGTTTGCGCTGGCGGCCAACGGCCAGTATTACGGCGGAGGTTATCGGGGAGCGCCCCAGGCCCAGCCCGATGACGGGATGCTGGATTTTATTCTGGTTGACACCATCAAACGAACACAGGTTCCAGGCTTTATGAGCCGGTACAAACGAGGGGAGCACCTGGATCTGGAGATTTGCGGGCATTGGAAAGGCACCAGAATGCGTGTTACGGCACCGAGCCCTACAATGGTCAACCTGGACGGGGAATGCGGCCGGGAAACAGAGATCCTTTTTGAGCTGTTGCCCGGCGTTATCCCGTTTGTAAGGCCGGATGGGGAGGTATAAGGATGGAACCCTTATTTGGCAAAAGAGATCTGCGCCGGCTGATCCTGCCGCTGATCGCGGAGCAATTTCTGGCGGTAGCGGTGGGTATGGTGGACATGGCGGTGGTATCCAGTGCCGGGGAGGCGGCTATGGCCGGGGTATCCCTGGTGGATATGATCAATGTGCTGCTGATCAATATTTTTGCCGCCCTAGCTACCGGCGGCGCGGTGGTAGCCTCCCAGCTTTTAGGGGCAAGGGAACCCGATAAAGCCTGCCGGTCGGTTCACCAGCTGCTGACAGTGGCTTTTCTGCTGTCTTCCGGCATTATGACAGTGACGCTCCTGTTTCAGGAACCGATGCTTCGACTGGCTTTTGGGGCTATTGAGGACGATGTGATGGCGGCTTCCATCACGTATTTCCGGATTTCCGCTATTTCCTATCCCTTTTTAGGCGTCTATAATGCCTGTTCCGCTGTCTTCCGCTCCATGGGGGATTCCAAGACACCTATGACAACCTCTTTGGGAATGAATATTATAAACGCCATAGGAGATATCCTGCTGGTGAAAGTGTTCCATATGGGTGTGGCCGGAGTCGCTATCCCATCACTGGTCTCCCGGGCGTTGGCGGCGGTAGCCCTGCTGGTGCTGATTGCCAATCCACACCGGGAACTCCATTGGGATTGGAAAGGATCCTGGAAGCCGGATAGGGGGATGATCAAACGGATTCTCCGTATCGGAATACCCAGTGCCATGGAGAACAGCTTTTTTCAGCTGGGCAAAATCCTGGTAATGAGCATTATTGCCGGATTCGGTACGGTACAGATTGCCGCCAACGCGGCAGCTAATACCCTGGCGGCACTGGGCTGCATCCCGGGACAAGCTATGAATCTGGCTATGATCACTGTGGTAGGGCATTGCGTAGGCGCCGGAGATTTTACCCAGGCCCGGCAATATACCAAACATCTGATCAAATTAGCCTATCTGTTTGGTGGTTTGCTCAACGCGTCGATCCTTTTAACCATGCCATGGACACTCCAATTATATAATTTAAGCGCGGATACCCTGCGCCTGGCCATGATCCTAGTGGCTATACATGATGGATGCGCTATATTGATCTGGCCCTTGTCGTTCACCCTGCCCAACGCCCTGCGTGCGGCCAATGATGTTCGGTACCCTATGGTTGTGTCTATCTTTTCCATGGGCTTGTTCCGGGTTTTGTTCAGTTTTATCCTGGGCCAGTGGATGGCGTGGGGAGTAATCGGGATCTGGACGGCGATGATTATCGATTGGCTTTGCCGCACCGTTTTTTTCGTGATACGATTCCGGGGAAACCGCTGGCAGCAGCATGCTCTGAACCGTGTCCGTCAATAATCCGCCGACCTGTATACGGCATTTCTTTGAGGACGATCCGCAAAGGGGCTGCATGGACACGGAAATAGGCATTTTCCAATATTATAGAAAAAGCCTGCTTTGGGCGGTATCCGAAAAGAGGAATGCTTTTCAGAGCCAAGGGGCTTATCAGGGGAGCTTTTGGCAAAGCGTGGGCACGGTTCCCGGTCCCGGGCAGTGGGGAGGATGGATCATATAACCCCTGTTCCCGTATCCGGGCAGCATGAAACAGCGGTCAAGAAGATGAATGGGCCCGATCTGATTGCTCCGGCTCTATCCGGAGGGCAAAGCGGTACGGGCTTTGGAGGATAGTTATAACTTTACGATGATGTCATGGGGCCTGTTTTGTGACACGATTCCCAGGAAGACGGCTGAGGGATCCCCACCTTGAATGGGGGGACAGCGCCCGCAAACCCGCATGGATACTAGACTGGCGGGATAGTCGAGGGGCAAATTGGCACAAATCTATTGACGGTGATGAAAGAGCGCCATAGAATGAGGGTGTTTCCAAGAACTCACGAAAGGAAGGATCATCCATGATCAGTGCCCCCGAAAAAAACGCCTTTGACCGGCAGGATTTTTCCACCTTTATCGCCGGTAAGCGCCGGGCAGCCGGCATGACCCAGGAAGAGCTGGCCCAAAAGCTGTATGTGACTCATTCTACTGTCTCCAAATGGGAGAGAGGGGGCTATCCTGCCCGGATATTACCCTGGTGCCGGCGGTCTGCCGGGAACTGGGCATATCTGAGCATGAATTTTTTTCCGCCTGTGATGACCTTCAGGCGCGCAAAGAACAAAAGCAGGCAAAAAACTGGCGTTGCATGGTACGGGGATGGCAGATTTTTTTCCTTGCCGGTTACAGTATAGCCTTGTTGACCTGCTTTATTTGTAATCTGGCGGTATCCCATAGGTTGGATTGGTTTTTTATTGTACTGTTCTCGCTGGGCCTGGCTTTTTCTGTTACCAGCCTGCCAGTACTTCTGAAAAGGGAGAAAATCGCCATCAGTATGGGCAGCGGTTCCCTGGCGTTGCTGCTTTTGCTGCTGACTTGCGGGCTGTATACCGGCGGAGAATGGTTGTGGATGGGATTCTCCATCGTGGCTGTTTGCCTGGTATTGCCCTGGGGAATTTACGCACTATGGCGTTTCTATAGAAAGCACTTGCTTCCTTTGGGGTTAGTAATTTTGACCCTCTGGACATATGGACTGCTGGCGGTGATTTGTCTGGTGACAGGCGGGCATTGGCTATTGAGTCTGGCCTATCCCATTGTTACCCTGTGCTACGCTTTTGTATGGGCGGTTTTTGCGGTAGCTTACTGGGCGCCGATCCATCCCTGCCTGAAGGCGGCAGCCTATGTTGCCCTTGCGGCCTTAGCGATTCCGTTGGGAACCGGTTTGGCGGAACTATTGGTGGGCCCAGGCTCAGGCAGCATGACTTTTTCTTCCTATTTTAATTGGAACGAGAAGCTGGAAGCCGTTTCTCCTGAACAAATGGTAGGGAATCGCCTATTGTTTGTTTCACTGCTGGCCGTGGCTGTAGTGCTGCTGGCGACCGGTCTTGTTCTGGCATGGAGGCGGCGCGGCAGAAAGAACCGTTGAGGCTCTTCCCATGGAAAGAGATGTGGCTTTTGCCTTCGCAGCTGTTTCCCCTTGTAGTGCTAAAATCGTTGAATGCCGTAAATGCGGCCGTCGGTTTGGCCGGGGTACCCACCTCCATTCGCTGTTTTCTGCCATGTGAGCGTTCCAAAACGTTGCCTTCGGGAAAAGCCGAGTGGGAATTTGTTGCCGCTCCTTTTATGTAAATAAATTTTGTTGCTATCTGCGACCAAAGAGCCGGGAAAATTCACCCGGCTCTTTTTTACAGCCTGCAGGTTGGTCCGCTTGGAGCCTTTTTGGGATTGTTGCCTGGCGGATGTGGTAATCTGTTTTGACTCCCTGGAGGATCTTAAAAGATCCCTGAAAGAGTTATTTGGATCTATATACTTGAAAAGAGAACAGAAAATGGTATACTTAGCCTGGTAGGATAGAAAGGGGAGATCTGTGTGGAGAACCCTCAGGAATATACCTTTTTGAGCTCGGATAAAAAAACTACTGTCTATTACAGCCTATGGATACCCCAAAAGGAACCGGTGGGGCTAGTGCAGATCTGTCACGGTATGGCGGAGCATATGGCCCGGTATACCTGGCTGGCGGAGCAACTGGTCGCTCATGGGTATGCGGTATGCGGGGATGATCATTTGGGCCATGGCCGTACCGCCCAAGCTAAGGAAGATTTGGGATATTTTGGTGAACAGGACGGCTGGCTCTATTTGATTGAGGACGAGCACCGGCTGCGGAGAGAGATGGAAAGCCAATTCCCGGGCCTGCCCTATTTTCTCCTGGGGCACAGCATGGGTTCTTTTATCACTAGGAACTATGTGGCACAATATGGAGAAGGGCTGGCCGGCTATATTTGCTGCGGTACCTCCGGCCCAAACCCAGGTACCGGACTGGGCATTCTTCTGACCAGTATCCTGTGCGCCATGGGCAAGGGGCGGAAACCGGGATATTTTGTCAATAGGTTGGCCTTTAGCAGCTATAACAGCCGGTATGAGAATCCTCAGACCGGTCTGGAATGGCTGTCCCGGGATCAATCGGTGTATCTCCCTTTCGCAAATGATAAAAAATGCAATTTTATTTTTACCAATGCTGGTTTTCGGGATCTGTTCCGGTTACTGCGGAATGTAACCGGCCGGAAATGGAGCCACCATATTCCCAAGGAACTGCCGATACTGATTCTGTCCGGGAACATGGATCCGGTAGGCCAGTACGGGGAAGGACCTAAAAAAGTAGACGCCTGGCTGCGGGAGGCGGGGGTTCAGGATGTCACCCTGAAGCTGTATCCCGGCGCCCGTCATGAACTGCACAACGAACTGAACCGGGATGAAGTTGTGGAAAATCTGTGTGTCTGGCTGTTGGATCATACAAAATAATCATGTTGGAGAAGGAGGAAACGTAAATGTCTTGGATTCAGCCGCATATGACAATTCTGTTTCAGGGGGACAGTGTCACTGACAACTGCCGGGATTATGGGAATCCGAATGATTTGGGCCCCGGCTATGCCAAATTCGTGGCGGAGCTGTTGAACCAAAAATACCCTGATTACCAACTCCGGTTTCTCAACCGGGGGGTCAGCGGTAACCGGACGGATCATCTTCTGGCCCGCTGGGAGGAGGACTGTATCAGTCTGCGTCCGGATTTTCTCTCTATCTTGATCGGGATTAACGACACTTGGCGCCGTTTCGACCAAAATGATCCTACCCCGACCGAAGTATATGAGGCCCGATATCGGAACCTGCTGACCCAGGTGCGCGACCGTCTGCATATTCCGGTTATGGTCATGGAACCCTTCCTGCTGGAAACACGGCTGGATCAGAGGTTGTGGAGAGAAGACCTGGACGCGAAAATCGATGTGGCCCGGCGTCTGGCTCGGGAATTTGGCTGCCGGTATGTCCCTCTGGACGGGCTGATGGCGGCGGAAGCCTGCCGCCGTCCAATGGAAGAGTTGTGTGCTGATGGCGTCCACCCAACCGAGGCTGGTGCCAGGCTGATTGCCAGGGCGTGGGTGGACACAGCTTGCCGGGACTGAGAAAGAACGATAACCAGATACGCTCTATCTGGCATAAACGGTTGGGGTCTTTGTTGTCCTCCCCGTTGGCGGGTCCGTGAGCAATGTGTGAGGATCTATCCGGGGATGCGGCTGCGCCATCTCTCATTGGAAGCATAGAATACGTACGATTCCGTGTCCAAACGGTTCCCCATTGTGGCTGTTTGGATACGGGATTTTTTTCGGGTATCCGGCTGTGGAGAAAAAGTAAACGGGTTCAGCAGTTTTTAGGAGAAATAGGAAGGCAAAAGTGGCGGCAGGGAAAGAAACGGAAAGTTTTTTGCCCTTTCCATAGT
This sequence comes from uncultured Clostridia bacterium, assembly GCA_944382025.1. GTDB lineage: Bacteria > Bacillota > Clostridia > Oscillospirales > Acutalibacteraceae > UMGS1623. Next base: position 6,178 of record CALWMQ010000080.1, read on the forward strand.
GTGGCAAAGGGGTCATAGCATACTGTGGCCTCTGGGGCTGTTCTTAAGTAAGGGAGAGTATCCTTTTGGAATATGCGCAGAGGAGGGATTCTGTTTCGTTCGTTGGCACCTGTCCCGGAATGTGAAAATTTTTAAATGGCAGAACCTTCTGTTTGCTTGGAGAATGAGAAAGCAGGTAAGATGAAATCCGGAGATAGGTTGTGGGAAAACGTGTAAACAACGATCTTGAGGGTCGGTAAACAGAAGGAGAATATTTCCTCGGGCGAATTGGATATTTTATGTGATATATCACTTGACATAAGTTCGTCATTGTGCTATTATAAAGGCGAATTCAAATGGATTTTATGTAAAAATATTTGATATATCACATGATATTCCCTATTGGTTCTCTATTTAAGGCGAAATGTGTAAAGAAAAACATATCAAAGGATAGGCACAGGGGAGGCGTAGCAATGCTTTCGACAAACGTTTACAACATATTGCTTTCCCGGCTTCTGTCGGGAGAATTGCAGCCGGGAGATATTATCAACCGGCGGCAGATTGCCAAAGAGTGCAATGTCAGCGTTGCTCCGGTAATGGAGGCCATGATGCAGCTGGAACATGAGGGTTTCCTGAAAACAATGGATCGGAAAGGGACCATTGTCCGGTATTTCACAAAGGAAGATATCATGGGTCATCTGATCCTAAAAGAAGCCATTGAATGTGCCGCGGCTTTCCGGTATACCCGGGAAGACATTGAGGAGCATTATAATGAGCTTTATCAAATGGCGGCAGAACTGGACAGGGGTACCAATATGGGGAGTATGCAAATGTGGACCCTGGATTTGGAACTGCATAAATCCCTGGTAGCCTTGGCGGGATATGAAGAATTGGTGAATGCTTTTGTCCGCACCGCTGTGCCGAACCTATTCTGCCGGATTAATCAGATGCTGGCCAATGAAGGGCGCCAATCCCACATTCAGCTGCTGCACGACCTGATGGACGATGACCGTAATCAAGCGGTAAAAAAGCTGCAGCAGCATTTATGGAGCGGTAAAAATATGGAAAGCGGCCTGCCGGGATATGGGGCGGGAGCCATTGTGGAATCCATTGCACTCAGGAGGAAAACAGTATGAAGTATTCGAAGGACGTTGCCGTAAAGCAAGGATATGATGTTTTGGTCGCGGGAGGCGGCCCGGCTGGGATCGGCGCGGCGGTCGCCGCGGGACGGGAAGGCCTGAAAACCCTTCTGGTGGAAAGCAATGGGATGCTGGGAGGTGTCTCTACGGCAGGTGCCCTGCCATTTTGTTTGGGCAAGACCTCAGGATCTATCCCGTTCCTGAAAATGGTGGAGCAGGGTCTTTCCTATGAAAACCTGCCCCATCCCATGACGGCCGTCGCGGGGCTGTTTGATGAGATCATCAGCCGCATCAAGCAGGAAGGGGGCGGTGTAGGCCCCTGCAAATTGGGACAAACTGATCAATATCCCGGCCTGAGACGCTTGGGCTGCCATGATGAATTCACCTTTGATCTGGAAACCGGCAAGCGGGTATTGGATGAGGTGGTAACCGAGGCTGGGGTAGATATTTTGTTTTATACTCAGGCACTGGATGTCAGTGTGGAGAACAACCAGGTCCAGGGAGTCTACCTGGTAAACAAAGACGGCATGACATTTGTGCCGGTTAAAGCGGTGATCGATTGTACCGGGGACGCTGACCTGATCAGCCGGGCAGGCTACGCTACATATAAAGGCGACAGGGAAACCGGGAAAATGGCTGGAATCAGTTTTGTGATCCATATTGAGAACATCGATTCCGGCGCCATTGAGGCTTATCTCAATCATGGGGGGCATCCATGGTTCTTTGAAGCCTGCCAAAAGGCCATTGAGGAACATCCGGAACTGGATCTGCCCCGGAACCTGATTATTTTCCCCATGGTACAGGATGGGGTGTTCATGGTCAACGGCGGGACGACCCACAATGGATATGACGGCACCAGCGCCGAGGATTTAACCCGTATTGCCCTGATGGGCCGCCAGCGGGCTAAGCACCTGGTGGAATATGTATTCCGCAAGCATATTCCCGGCGCGGAAAATTGCCGTCTGCGTCTGTCCGCGGTAACGCCTGGGGTTCGGGAGACACGCCGTATCGTAGGGGAATATACCCTGACCGCTGAGGACATGCTGGAAGGCAAACGGTTCCCTGATACCATCGCCCTGGCTGGCCGCCATTTCGATTTGGCCCGGGGCGCTAAAAATATGGCGGAGGGCCATGGGGATGTGCAGCCTTTTGCGGATAAAGGTCTTTCGGTCAAAGGTCGGATCGCTTCTATCCCGTATTTCTCCATGATCCCCAAGGGATCCCGCAACATTCTGGCGGCCGGACGGTGTATCGCGGCGGATGGCCAGGCTTTGGGACCGGTGCGGATTATGTCCACCTGTATGGCGATTGGACAGGCGGCGGGATTGGCCGCGAAGCTGGCTTTGGATAACGGCTGCCCCTTTAAGGAAATTGACGTAGAACAGCTGCGCAACGCTATCCGCTCTAAAGGCGGGATTGTGGATGTCCCGGAAGCGTGATGTTCTGAAGGAGGAGACGGATTTGACAAAAACAATTCAAAGCCC
>CALWMQ010000081.1 GCA_944382025.1 uncultured Clostridia bacterium
CATTGGGTTTGCGGTCATCTTGGACGTAGTTCACCACCGGCACTGGAAGAAACTCGCCCTCCACAGCCGGGTCGCTTTAGCTGTGACCGGCGCACTGCTTCTTTCCGGTACATGCCTGATCGCTTTGCTGGAATGGGGGAAGCCCGGTACTCTGGCAGATCCGGCCGCTGACCTCAATCCCGCTGAAAAAATAATGGCTGCCGGTTTCCAGTCGGTGACCCTGCGTACTGCCGGTTATGCTACCATTGATCAGGGAGCCCTCACCCCCGCAGGGCAGATGGTCAGTATTATTTATATGTTTATCGGCGCATCCCCCGCCTCCACCGGCGGCGGTATCAAAACAACGACCTTATTTATTGTCTTGTTGTCCGTCATGGTGATGGTCCGCCGCAAAGAAGACTATAACGTGGCCCAGCGGCGTCTCAATTTCCAGCTGGTCCGCCGGGCACAGGCGGTGGTGTTCCTGGCTCTGGGCCTGGTGCTGGCGGATACGGTCATCATCTGCGCCACGGAAGGGGCTGCGGGGGGTGCGGAAACCCTGGCTGACATTTTGTTCGAGGTGGTATCCGCTTTCGGCACGGTAGGCCTGTCTACCGGTATTACCCCCGAACTCAGCGTTTTGTCCAAGCTGCTGGTTTCCCTGACTATGTTCATCGGCCGCGTAGGCCCGCTGACTGTGTCCATGGCCCTCTCCGGCGGTATGCGGAAACCCGACGCTATCCGGTATCCTGAGGACCGGATTATGGTAGGATAACACGTTGGCGGATCCACGAAAAGGGAGGAAAATCTCTATGATGAAACAAATCGCTGTTTTAGGGCTGAGCCGTTTCGGTATCAGCGTGGCCCAATCCCTGGCGTCCATGGGAGTAGAGGTGCTGGGGGTGGATAATGATCCGGAGAAAGTGGCGGACATGGCTCATCATCTGACTCATGTAGTACAGGCGGATATTCTGGATGGGGATGCTTTGGATTCCCTGGGATTGCGGAATTTCGACGCGGTGGTGCTCAGCATTAAAAATGTGGAGATCAGCTGCCTGGCGGTTATCGCCCTGAAGGATCATGGTGCGGGCAGGATTGTGGCCCAGGCTACCAGCGACGCCCACGCCAAGATTCTGGAACGCATTGGCGCGGATAAAATTATTATGCCGGAAAAGGACATGGGGATCCGCCTGGCCAGAAACCTGGCCAGCAGCAATCTGGTGGATTATATGGAGCTGTCGGCCCGCCATAGCCTGATGGAAATCCAGGCGTTGGATGAATGGGTTGGACATACTCTGCGGGACAGCAATATCCGCAGCAAATACGGGGTCAACGTAGTGGCTATCCGGTCCGGGAAATCCATCAATGTAGCGCCCAACGCGGAGGATATCATTCATGATGGGGATCTGATGGTGGTGATTGGGGAAAACGAGGATCTCAATAAACTGAATAAATTTAAAACCAACCGTAAATGAGTGCTTGGGGATGACGGACGGGATTTCCGGCTAGGGACAGGCCGTTTAAGGGCTTGGCGGAACCAGACGGATGGCCCGTTTGGGGATCATCCCAGCACAGTCTATACGTTGTTGGTTACCGATACCTTGTATGCCCGCTGCCAGTTTTGGCTGCGGGCATATTTGATAGGGCAATCGCATATTGCTGTTGGCGATATACCCGCATTTTATGGAATGCGGTTTTGTTGAGAGTGTATTCAGTGATACAGAGAAAAGGGAGCTTTCACTGGGAGCGGGCTGATGATGGCCGGGAGCCGTTTTCCTTCCGCTGATAGGCAGCGGGGGAGATTCCGTAACGACTTTTGAACAGCCGGGAAAAATGGGATAGATCCCCGAACCCGCAGGAATACTGGATCTGGGTAACCGATAGGTTGGTTGATCGGAGCAGGTCTGCCGCCCGCTCCAGACGATATTGGATGATGTATTGCTGGGGCGACAGGCCTAAATACCGTTTAAAGACCCGGAAAAGTTGGCTTCGGTCCACACCGCAGCGGGCCGCTAACCCTTCCACAGAGAGAGAATAGGAATAATTTTTACGGATAAAGTCCAAAGCGACGTCCAACATCCGGCTTCCGGATTCCCCTGAGCGGGAGGCCACCAAAAGAGAAAAAAAGCCGTATAATCCGGCTAACAGGGCAAAATCATGAGCACCTGCCTCAAATCGGGCGGTGAGTTCTTCCACCTGGAAGCGTACCGCCTCCCCGTTCTCAAAGGACAGGATCGGCTGTTCCCGTGACAGGCCGCAGGCTGCCAGGATATCGCTGGCCTCCCTACCATGAAAACCCACCCACCCATATTGCCAGGGACGCAGGAGATCAGCTGTATAGGTGGTTATTTGGCCCGGCATAATCAGAAACCCCTGCCCTGGCTCTAAAGAGTAGGATTTTTCCGGAGTGTAAAACCGGCCTTTTCCCTTGAATACGCAGTGGATCAGGTAGTGATCTCGGACGGCGGGGCCAAAGGAATGCCCCTTGGCGCAGGCTTCCCAGCCGCATTGATACAGGTTGAGCCCATGTTCCAACGGATTGGGGCGATCCGGCCGATAAACCAATGTCATCATTTCTCTTCTCCTTTCCGGGCGCTATAGGAACAGTATATACTGGAAATCCAAAAGATACAACATAAAGTCAAAAGGATACAACATAAGGCTCTTGGCGGGAAGCGTGAATTTTCGGTAGAATGAGGGCAGTGATACCGAATATGGAAAGGATGGAGGAACGATATGAAACTGACGTTTATTGGGGCAGGAAGCACGGTTTTTGCCCGGAATGTCATCGGCGATTGTATTCTTACCCCGGAACTGGGGGACTTTGATGTGTGTTTGTTTGATATTGACCCGCAGAGGCTGGATGAGTCCTACCAGATTCTCTGCAACATCAACACAACAGCTAACGGCAAGGCCCACATTACTAAGACCTTAGATCGTACGGAAGCCTTTAACGGAGCGGATTTTGTGGTCAACGCGATTCAGGTGGGATTATATGAACCCTGTACTGTCACTGATTTTCAGGTGCCGAAAAAATACGGGCTGCGCCAAACCATCGCCGATACCTTGGGGATCGGGGGGATCTTCCGGGCCTTGCGGACGATCCCGGTGATGGAGAGCTACGCCGAGGATATGCAGCGGTTATGCCCGCGGGCTCTGCTGCTCAACTACACGAATCCAATGGCGATGCTGACCGGTTACCTTCAGCGGTATACCGGCGTCCATACGGTGGGGCTATGCCATTCGGTACAGGTCTGCGCTCCCCATTTGCTGGAATCCCTGGATTTGAAGGAGTATGTGGATGCGTGCCGCTGGGAGATCGCCGGCATCAACCATCAAGCTTGGTTGCTGAGGATCGAGGATCTGGCGGGCAATGACCTGTATCCCGAAATCAAGCGCCGGGCTGCCAAAATGGATCGGGAAAAGAACGGCCAGGATTTGGTGCGTTTAGAGATTCTTAACCAGTTCGGTTATTACAATACCGAGTCCAGCGAGCATACTGCCGAGTATCTGCCGTATTTTATGAAGAGCAGGTATCCTGAACTGATTGAACGGTACAACATTCCTCTGGATGAGTATCCCCGCCGCTGTGTGAACCAGATCAAGGGCTGGGCAGAGATGCGGGACAGCCTCTTGAAAGATTCTCATATTGAGCATCAAAAGACCCATGAATTTGCGTCGTATATTATCAAGGCGGTGATGAAGGATGAGCCTTACCGGATTCATGGCAATGTACTGAATACCGGTCTTATTACCAATCTTCCTCAGAACGCCTGCGTTGAGGTACCTTGTATGGTGGACCGCAACGGCATCAATCCCTGTGTTGTAGGAGATCTGCCGGAGCAGTGTGCCGCCCTGAACCGTACCAATATCAACGTTCAGCTTCTCACCCTCCAAGCGGCCCGGACTCTAAAAAAGGAGTATATCTATATGGCGGCTATGTTGGATCCCCATACCAGTTCCGAGCTGTCTATTGATGATATCCGGGCACTGTGTGACGATATGATTGAGGCCCATAAAGGCTGGCTGCCGGAATATCATTGATTTGGCATGGCCGCTTCCTTGGAATGTGATGAAGAGGACGCTAGAGTCCCATCTCCCCTTGCGGTCCCAAAACCAACCTGCGCGGCTCTAGCGGCTGCCGGTTTTGCCTGCGGCGCCAACCTATATTCGCTGTTTCCTGCCGCGCAGGGCGCCCTTAAACATTGCCTTTCAAAATTTCCCTGTAGTTTTTATAATGATAATTTTTGGACATAAGCAAGAGAAGCGGCCCCGCAAGGGGCCGCTTCTCTTTACAGTAATAAGATTGGGTTAGAGAAAATGTTTGGTCATGCCTTGTCCGGGATGAAAGACCCACCCTTCTAAAGCGGCAGGGCAGCCGCGGTGCGGCCGTTAGCCGTTTCCCAAGGGGCAACTGGCTTACAGCCCGAATTCCCCTTCATAGCTGACCAGGCTGGCGTCCAGAACGCCGTCCACGCCCAGGAACTTGTCAATAGTGGCCATTTCGCTGTCCTTCAGGGAGACCTCCAGGGTTAATTCCGCGCCGGAACGAGTCATGGTTCGGGATTTGACCCGGTGCTTGGGAAGGATCCGCAGGGCCTTGCCGATGTTGGCGGATTTGGCCGGATCATACCGCAGGACAAGCAGATAGGGGCTTTGGGATTTTTTGTGAAACAGAGTGATGACGAAGTACAGCAGGCCTACCGCGAAGCAGGCGACGCCGCCAACAATATAAATGCCGGCACCCGCCATGATGCCGCAGGTGATGGACCAGAACATGAAGACGGTGTCTACCGGATCCTTGATCGCTGTACGGAACCGGACAATAGACAAGGCGCCTACCATACCGAGAGACAGAGCCAGGTTGGAACTAACGGTACGGATGACCAGGGCGGTAACCAGGGACAGCAGTACCAAAGAAAAGGCGAAGCCTTTGGAGTACAGTACGCCGCGGAAGGTCTGCCGGTAGATCAGGAGGACAAAAAGCCCCATCAGAAAAGCGGTTCCCAACGAGGCCACCATGTCCAATGGGGTGACCCCCTGCCGAAATTGCTCCAGTACACTGTTTTTGATTGCGTCCATTCTTTATCTGTCCTTTCTTTTGATACAGCCCCGGGGGCTTACAGGGTTTTGAGGATCCGGGCAGGGTTACCGCCTACCACTACGTTGTCGGGTACATCCTTGACCACTACCGCGCCGGAGGCTACCACCACGTTATCACCGATGGTTACGCCCGGGTTAATGACGGCATTGCCGCCGATCCAGACGTTATCACCGATGGTGATGGGCTTGCCGTATTCCTTGCCGGAGTTCCGGTCAGCAGGGTCGATGGGATGGGTAGCGGTGTACAGAGATACCCTGGGCGCCAACATGCAGTTGTTTCCAATCGTGATGGGGCACACATCCAGCATAATACAATCGAAGTTGGCGAAGAAATTTTCCCCTACATAAATATTGCACCCATAATCACATTGGAAGGGTGGTTCTACCATGAAACTCTCGCCGGTTTTGCCGAACAGCTCCCGCAGCAGGCGGCATCGATCCGGGGAATCACTGTGGTTGAACCGGAAGGTAGTATCCCGGGCACGGGCCCGTTCCTCTGTGAGCTGTGGATCATAGGGGGCGTACATTTCCCCGGCCAGCATTTTTTCCTTTTCGGTCATGATTGTCTCACCTCTTGCGAAATGAATGAGGCGTAACGTGCCCCTATTGCAGGCTGCGGCAGAGCTCATATTTGGAGATGGCGCACCGGATAGCGGGGGTGGATTTCAAGAGCTGCCTCACAAAGTAGGGAAGGGCGTCATCATACTTGACCTCCATGATGACCCGATCCGAGGGCAGTACCGGCAGAGTGAAGAGATCCCGGCTGAACAGGTCAGTGGCGTAGTTGCCGGTGTGCAGATCGTGGTCGAAGGTAATCCGTACATCCTGAAACACATACGCTTCCCGTTCATAATCCACGATAACGGCGGGGCGCAGCAGACGGGTACGGGCTTTCAGATAGAAATTCCGCAAAAGCTCATGCTCACTCCGGTGAAACTCCCATAAATCCCCCCGAAGGATAGCGTCAGCCTGCTCCCGGGTTAGGGGGGCGGACAGCTTACGGGTCATGGTGTTCACCTTTTGCTTGGATTCCAGGCGAATGAACCGGTCATCCAGGTCATAAAAGCGGATACGGAATTTCTCCCGCTTTTCCACCCCTTCCACCTTATCCAAAAGCCCGCTTTGCAAATAATCATCAAAGTACAGACTGCGGATCAGGTACCGGCGGTCGGGGCCGGTATGTTCGTCCTGCTCCATGGCGGCCCGCAGGCGGCCCTGGAGCATCCTGCAGGCGGCGGAACTGATAAAAAATTTATTTTCGTGGCGATAGCCATCCATGGGGCGGTCTCCTTTCATAAGGCAATACAAGGGAAAAACGGTACCCGGCCGGTTTCCAGCGGGAGCCTGGCACCTGAGGGACATGTCAATGGAAAGGCATAGTCCTCTCAAAACGTGGTTTGGGATTTCCCACTGTTTTCTCCGGCGGGAGGATAGGGAGTGGGCAGGGAAAGGGAAGAACCAGGGTAAACCCGTTTTGGGACGCTATCCAGACGTTCCGGTTTGCGGTGGCAGGGCATACCGCGCTGTTCAGTGGGAGAGAAACAGGAAATAGGGTTCATACCCTTAACCAAATATCCGGTCCAGCTCCTCGTCAGTCAGGGCAATAATGTTCCGCAGAGCATTATCGGTTCGCAGCTCGTTTTCCAGCCGGCCCTGGCGTTTTTTGATAAATGTGCGCAGGCCGTCAACCCGGCTTTCCCAGCCGTCCGCCCCGTCGGAGCGCCATTTGTTCAGATCCCGCTCGATCTCCGGGGAGAGGAAGGCTTCAAACTCATCGATCCGGGCCAGGATATTTTCCGTGACAAAGACGTTTTGCATCAGGTATTCCAGCCGTTCCACAAACAGCGTCCGGAAATCGTTGTTCTGCAGCAGCTTCCGGATCAGGATGGTTGAAAAGTTATGGCCGTTTCCGGTTCCTGCCGGATCCATGATGTGATAAAACCCCAGTACCTGGGCAGCGTTTTGAAATCCCAGATCGGTGTCGTAGACAATCCAGTTCCACCGGCCGTTATCGTAATCGGGTGAGCGAAAGAAGCGGATATTGCCGCTGTCCTGGTTGCCGCAGTAGGCCTCAGTGATAATATAGTCGCAGTAGTTTACCGGATTGATCCGGTCGATGACATACTGATAATATTCGTCATTGCGCAAGTCGTGGTCGGTTACGTATTGAATCAGAGCCTTGTAATCCTTGTTGCTCCCGGCGTTGACAATAGAGCCGGTGCCGGTAAGCATATCCAAGGTATCGGTTCCCGTTCCGAAATGGGTAGAAATATATTCCGCGTTGATCCGTTCCCGTATGTAGCGGATACCGTAGTATTCCCCATTGATGTACATGATGACCGGGCGGTACGCCTGCACCGGAAGTATCCCGGCATCGTCCAGGATACTGGTGAACATGGCGTCTTTCATCAGGGTGTTGATCCGGTCCTGGCCCGAGGTGCGGAGAATCAGGTTATGGTACCGGTCAATATCCCGGGAGTCGAACACCCTGTCCTCCAGCCAGGACTGGCCGTAGCAGTCCCGGAAATTAACAGCCAGGGATTTCTTCTCATAGATCCGGGACATGCCACCGAAGATTTTCAGTCCGCAGTCCATGGAAAATTCGGCGCCGGAACCGTCTTTGTACAGCAGTTCCACATGAGCGTACCGTTCCCAGTCCTGAAAATAGTTGCAGTTGTTATCCATCTGAGAAGTACCTTTTCCCTGGACCATAATCCCCCGTTCGGTACTGAACAGGCCGTCCGGGTCAGAGGTGACGCTGACCACATCCATGGTGTGGCTTTCGTTAACAATGTAGGAGGCGGTCATGCAGGAGCTGGGGATTGCCCCATCAGCAAAAGAAACCGCCCGCACCGAGGTGGATTTGGTAATCTCGATAGGACCTGTGTAGACGGGGCTGTTCCGAGTGGGTACCGTACCGTCCAGGGTATAATGGATATTGTCCCCTGACAGGGCCACGCTGACGCTGTCCACCTGATTATACACCCCGGCGGCCGTAACGGCAACCGGGGTGGGAGCGATTTTTCGTTTCCCAGCGGAATTCGCTTCTCCGGGGGTGGGAGACTCGAAGTAATAAAAGCCGCTTTGGCCTTCCATCCGGCCACGGCTGACGTTCATGGGAAGTCCGGTATAGGCTATTCCGTCCACCAGTTGGCCGCTGGCGTCGTACAGGCCCACCGCTCCATCGCCGTTCATCTTAAAATTGGTCTGGATGTTCCGGGAATTCGGCAAATTCGCCTCGTTGCAGTAAATGACCCGGTAGCCGCCGGCAGGAATCGTCACATCCGGAAGCGGGAACAGCCCTGGAAGTTCCGGGTCGTTGGACAGGGTGTACCCCTTCAGGCTGACCGGCGCGTCGGACACGTTGTGGATCTCCACCCAGTCACTGCGGGGGATGGCGCCGTAATCCACGTTCCGGGACATGATCTCACTGATGCGCAGGGGGCCGGTTCGCTTCTGATCCAGTGCGTCGCCGTAGGCGGCGATACCCTCTTCGGTATTGGGCTGGCCGGGGGAGGCCTCACCAACAGACCAGGAACCGTCCTCTCCCCTTACCAGGGCCGCGTCCTCGCCGACCCCATTGATTTCTACCTGGTCAATCAGGCCGCCCATAGGACTGGACAGACAGATGGTGTCGCTGGAGGCGCTGATACGGAAGGGGGCATGGAGTTCGTTTTCATCGGCGGAATGTCCTTTGCCAGAGGCGAAAACCAGAAGCACCTGACCGGGATCCAGAGACACATCTGGGAACTGCCATTTCAGAGGGGCTCCGGGGTCGTTGG
>CALWMQ010000082.1 GCA_944382025.1 uncultured Clostridia bacterium
TAAGCTTAAGTTTAACACTTTTACCTTTTGGTGTAAAGGCGAAAACCACTGAATTTTATGAATTTTTTCATCCCACTTTTGGCGCAGTCTTAAAAACCGGCGATACAACGCAAAAAACGGGGAAAATTCGGTTGCGGGCGTGATGATGAACGAATTCCCACTCTGTCAGGCTTTTTTGACCTTCCCAGCCCCTCAAAACGGTTCACCCGCAGTTTGACACCAGGTCCAAAACCCGATATTATGGTAGTAATCAAATTTTACCCGTTTGGGATAGCTTTTTGCTTTTCCAATAAATGGGAATCCAAAAACGGGCGCTTTCCGCCCAATTTGAAAGGGGATATTTTTTCTCATGCCTGACCCTGGTAGTACCGCGATGTCCGGTAACCTATGGCTTCAGCTGCTGCTGCTGATCCTGCTCATTCTCTGCAACGCCTTTTTCGCCGCTTCCGAAATCGCCATCATTACCCTCAATGACGCTAAAATCCGCAAAATGGCTGAGGAAGGCCATAAAAAGGCCCGGCAGGTACTGAAGCTCACCGAGGATTCCTCCAATTTCCTGGCTACTATCCAGATCGGTGTAACCCTGGCAGGGTTCCTTACCTCCGCTACCGCCGCCTCCTCCCTCTCCGAGCCTCTGGCACAGTGGTTTGTCGGTTTGATCCCTGCTCTGCAGCCTCATCTGGGGACCGTGTCCGCCGTCAGCATGGTGGTCATCACCTTGATTATGTCCTACTTCTCCCTGGTGTTCGGCGAGCTGGTCCCGAAACGCATCGCCATGCAGAAGGCCGAAGCCCTATCCTTCGCCTTCATCGGCATCCTCCGTGCCGTGGCCATTGTCACCCGCCCTTTTGTGAAACTTCTTTCCGTTTCCACTAATCTGGTCGTCCGGCTCTTCGGTGTCGACCCACACGCGGATGAGGAAAATGTCACTGAGGAGGAAATTCGCATGATGGTTGACGTGGGTGAGGAAAAAGGCGTCATCGAAGGCGTTCAGAAAGACATGATCAACAACATCTTCGAATTTGACGACATCACCGCCGCCGATATCATGACCCCTCGTACCGACGTGGAAGCCTTGGAGGTGGACGATACCATTGAGGATGCCCTGCGCATCGGTATGGACGAGGGCTTCTCCCGGGTTCCCGTGTATGAGGAAGATATCGACCATGTCATCGGCGTACTCTATATCAAGGATCTGCTCCCCTATGTAGGGCAGGCCCTTCCCCAGGGCGTCTCCCTGCGGCATCTGGCTCGGGAAACCTATTTTATCCCTGATACCAAAAAATGCGGCGAACTGTTCAGTGAAATGACCGAAAAACGGATCCAGATGGCTATGGTGGTGGACGAATACGGCGGCTTGGCCGGCATTGTGACCATGGAAGACCTGCTGGAGTCCATTGTCGGGAATATCCAGGACGAATACGATCACGAGGAAGAAGAAGTCACCCAGACCGGCGAGCATACATTTGAACTGGATGGGTCCATCAACATGGAAGAACTGAGCGAATTGCTGAAGGTAAATCTGCCGGAAGGGGAATACGAAACCTTGGCCGGGTTTATCATGGATAACCTGGGCCGTATCCCCGGGGAGGATGAGCATCCCCAAGTGGTTTATGAAAACGTAACCTTCACGGTCATGGAAGTGGAAGACCGGCGAATTGAAAAGGTTCACGCCGAGGTTACCCCGCCTCCCCCCCAGGATCCCGAAGATAAAAACGATAAGGAACGGAAATCCAAGGAGAAGGATTCCAAGGAAAAGGACCGATCCGGAGACGAATAAGGCGACCTTCCCTTTGGGATGGGTTTCCTCCTGGACGATCCCTGCTTTCCTTGATTTTGATACCCCAGGGATTGACTCCGTGGGTTCTGCCAATAAGCATTCCCCGGCTCCGCCGCCTTCTAACAAGGCGGTGGGGCTTTTTTCAGCCTCCGGCCAGCAACAGGACCATACAAGTTAAAAACCGGTATTCTTAGGGAGTGAAGCCCTCCAAAAGGATACCGGTTTTATCCCAGATTTGTAAAGGAGCTGATTTTATCACCCGCCGCGCACGGATAAAGCGAGTGGCTGGTTCCTCCCTTGGAACGTAATTGGTTCCGGGAAGGCACCCCACAGCCCTATTCTCCATAGACGATCATGCGGGTTACCCCATCCCCGTCCAGGTATATGGATTGACACCCGCCTGCTACAGACTGGCTCATACAGGTTACTTTCCACATATCCGTCTCGCCGTCATAGTCCACCCGTACGGTATCGTATTCTACGGTACATTCCCGGCACGCCCTCTCTATCACCCCCTGGATACTGTCCATACGGGCTTGGGATACGTTACGGAAACCTTCATATCGGACGCCAGGACTGGATTCGCCGTATCCCGCCCGCTCCTCCGTATACGAAAAGGCACCGATTCCCTGGTTCTCTTCTCTGGATGTCTCCGGCCCCTCCCAGCTGGAGCCCTCAAGGTACGGGGGAATAGCCTGACCTTGAGGACTCTTCCCGCCGCAGCCGGCTAAGACCAGAACCATTATCCCGGCATATAAAAGCATCTTCCTCATGTCGATTCCTCCTTGTATTACAGACTAGTCGCAGCCTCTCCAAAGACTTGTGCCGCTCTACAAGGGATGCTTAGATGGGTGGCCACAGTCTTCCCAGTTCCTTGTTCCGGGCGGACAGGATATCCGGCCTGCCCGTGATCCTCCGCTCCTTCCCCAGAGCGGGCACCGCTCCAAGTGCCTGGGAATTTCCAGAATACGGCGCAAGGTTATCGGAACGCCGGTTAAGGGTTATGCTCTGGTGGGATCCTGGCAGATCCCCCAGAACAGGGGAATCCCGGTTTCATCCAGAATGCCGAACAGGAAGGGGCGATCCAGAATCATCTCCACCGTTCTGTCCTCAGCCGGAGCCGCCGAACCACTGAGCATTTCAGTGGCCGCAGAGGATTCCACTCCTTTCTCGTCAATAGCGATCCGGGCCTGCTGGCGCAGGCTCTGAAGCCAGGCCTTAGGCTGGGTCAGCAGCCCGGAAAAATCCGCTTCCGGCCCCATCACCCCGGAAAGCCCCAGCTGTTCCACAACCCCTTTCAGGTCTATATCACAGGAAAAATCAAATTTGGGTATCCGGAACACGACTTTGGCGGGAAAGGCCTCCTCCCATTCCATCATCTCCCGGATCCGGTCCCCATCCGCCGTCAAGGCGTTAAGGTCCTCGTCTGTATCAGGCAGGACGAAGACCATCTTCCCTCTGTTTTTCAGGTACAGGCAGGCTGCCGTAAACCCGTCCCCCCGGATCGCCGGGCAAGGATTTACAGTCCGGTTCATAAAGTCACATTCCATCGTTTGGCCGTCCGAAAGATGAAAACTATCCGGTTTCGTCTCTTTTTTAGAAAATTCATTAGACCAGGCATCCTTAAAATACAGGGTGTTGATCAAAGCCATGGACTGTTCCGATGTCAGGTGGATTTCCGGAGACAGATGCCCATGGGTTTGGCGCTCAATCCACTTTTGCATCGCCCGTTCCGTGGAACGGTCCTGAAAATCCGCCTCAAACAGGGTGGCGTAATAGTCCTCTGACGCCCGGTGGGCAAATTTCTCGGTAAAAGCGGCCTGTTTGTCCACCCAGACAGAATTGGCGATTTGGCATATGCCTACCCGGTTGTCGGTATACAGCCGATGAAAAAGGTTTTTGGACTGGCCGGCCAGATAGCCGGTATCCTGCCCCTCCAGTCCCAGGGCGGTCAGCAGCTGCTGTTCCGTCTCCCCTCGGGCTCCGGCACTGAGCAGGGAAAGAGCCATATACAGGCTGACCGGGGAATAATTCAGGTTTTCTCCCCTGTTTCCCGCCAGGACAACCGCCGCCGACCGGCAGGAAAAATCGGTTACCGCTTCCAGGAAATCCGGATCCAGGGGGTGGCTTTCCCGCACCTGCGCCAAGGCTTCATAGTCCCCATAAGCCGGCGCCTTCAACGCCGCGGGTTCCGCCACAAGCTTCGGCATCCCCACACCACAGCCCGTTACCGCCGCCGCTGCCGCCAAAGCCAATAGACACGATAATCCTCTCCGTTTCATCCGCCGTCCTCCTCACTCATCATGGTTTCATCTATATAGTGCGGATTGCGGCCGGAAATGTTGCAGGGATATCAGTAGCCTTGTTCCCCCTCCAGGGAGCCGTCATTTTCAATCCATTCCTGGACATATGTGGCGGTAAAGTCATCCGGTGTGTTACGCACCACCACCCGGGAGATACCCGCGTTGATGATCATCCGCTTGCACATGGAACAGGGATTGGCGTCGGGAACCAGATTCCCATCCCGGGCGTCTACCCCTACCAGATACAGAGTCCCCCCGATCATATCGGTCCGGGCGGCATGAATAATAGCGTTGGCTTCCGCGTGGACAGACCGGCACAGCTCATACCGCTCTCCCCGGGGAATCTGCATCTTTTCCCGAAGGCAGTATCCCAGATCAGAGCAGTTTTTCCGGCCCCGAGGGGCTCCCGCGTAGCCTGTAGATACGATTTGATCGTTTTTCACAATGATAGCCCCGAAATTCCGCCTTAAGCAGGTTCCCCGACTGGCTACCGTCTGGGCGATATCCAAATAGTAGTTTTCCTTGTCCCGCCGTGCCATGCGCATCGCTCCTTTTCGTATTTTCAGGGCTGTTCAGAAAAATTCCTCAGCCCTTATGGTACAATGATTGCGTGTAAAACAGATAGGATGGGAGGGTGAGCGGCGCCAAGGGCGCCCAAGTGTAACTGGAAAACCAATGTTAATCCAGCCTGACGAAAGTCAGGATCGCCGGGGCCGGCGGCGCCAGGCTCCCGAAACCGCTGGCCGGTGCCCGTACACGGATCAAGTACATCCAGAGCATCCCCGTCATAGGGATTTTTTCTTCCCGGCGTTTCCCACAGCCTTGCCCGTTGCGGTTTTCTGTCTTTTATGATACTCTATCGGTAAGAATCACGCAAGGCGCAAGGCTACCAAAACCCATGCCGGTTGTTTGGCGGATTCGCCCTGTCACGGAAAGGCGGAATGGCTCATGTCCCCTCAAAACCTGATCGAAGCGGCCCGGATGGCCCGGAAAAACGCTTACTGTCCCTACTCCCGATTCCCGGTGGGTGCCGCCCTCCTGGCCGCTTCCGGGAAGGTATATACAGGGGCTAATTGTGAATGCGCCTCTTATGGCGGTACCCTCTGCGCCGAACGGGCCGCTTTGGCCGCCGCGGTGACCGCGGGTGAACGGGAATTCTTAGCCCTGGCGATAGCGGGCGGCAACCAGCCCCTGACACCCTGTGGGATCTGCCGCCAGCTGCTCTCGGAATTCGCCGAAAACCGGGATTTCCCGGTGTACTGCGCCCCGGCGGAAGGCGAAGATTGCCTCCATACCACGATCCGGGCTCTGCTGCCCCATAGTTTTGGAGCGCGGGATCTGTAAGGGACGGGCCTCCCCCCCCGCCGGTTCTGGAATGGATCCTCCGGTATAGAACCTCTTACCGGACGGGATGCCTGTCCCTAGATATTCCGGCCCCAGTCAGCTGGGGCTGTCATTGAGGTGCCGTATGTCCAATTTAACTGATACCCGCTATGTGAAGGACCTGTTATCCCGCCATGGGTTTACTTTTTCCAAAGCCCTGGGCCAGAATTTCCTGATTAACCCTACCGTTTGTCCCCGGATGGCACAGGCTTGTGCCGAGGGCTTACCCGGTGCCTTTGCCGTGCTGGAAATCGGTCCAGGTATTGGGGTGCTGACCCGGGAACTGGCCCGGGTGGCTGAAAAAGTGGTGTCCATTGAACTGGACCGGCGGCTGCTGCCGGTGCTGGACGAAACCCTGGAGGGATGCGGGAATGTGGAAATTGTCCAGGGCGATGTGATGAAGCTGGATCTGCCCGCCCTGCTCAGGGAAAAGTGCCAGGGCCTGCCGGTAGCGGTCTGCGCTAACCTGCCCTATTATATTACATCCCCCATTTTGATGGGGCTGCTGGAAAGTCGGCTGCCGGTGGAGAACATTACCGTACTGGTGCAAAAAGAAGCGGCGCAGCGCCTATGCGCCGCTTCCGGTACCAGGGAGTGCGGTGCGGTCACCCTGGCGGTGGAATACTATGCCCAGGCGGAGATCCTGTTCCAGGTATCCCGAGGCAGCTTCCTGCCCGCCCCAAAAGTGGATAGTACCGTTATGCAGCTGCATGTCCGGCATGAACCGCCCTGCCCGGTACAGAATGAAGAGTTCCTGTTCCGCCTGATCCGGGCCGGCTTCAACCAGCGCCGGAAAACTCTGGTGAATTCCCTGGCCGGCGCGGGGGGTTCTAAAGAGGCTGTCCAAAACGCCCTGGCCCGGCTGGGTTTGCCCGCCACCGCCCGGGCGGAAGAGGTTGCCCTGCCCGTGTTTGCCGCTCTGGCGGATGATCTGTATGGTGCTGGGGATCCTCCCCTGGATCCCGCTTCCCCTTGAGGTTCCCAAAACCGCCGTGCGCCGTGTTAGTGGCTGCCGGTTTTGGCCCCGGTGCCAACCCCTGTGCGCTGTTGCCCGCTCTCCGGGCGCTCTCAGACGCTGCCTTTGGTAATGGGCGGGCGAAAACTTTGCCTGCGATTGGAAAAGAAAATGGACGGCGGATATGGAGGCGGGATGATTTCCGTTAGGGAACGGCTGAAGAAAGCTGGGATATGGGAACGCCTTCCAAGGCCAGAAGCCGGGTCTTGACATCCAGGCCTCCCGCATATCCTGTCAGGCTGCCGTCAGCCCCTACAACCCGATGGCAGGGGATAATAATGGATATGGGATTGTGGCTGACGGCTCCTCCCACCGCCTGTGGGGACATCCTGTCCCCTATCCGCCGGGCCAGCTGCCCATAAGTGGTTACCTGTCCGTAGGGAATCTGGCACAGCATACGCCATACTGCCCGGCGGAAGTCGCTGCCCGCCGGGGATAAGGGCAGGACGCATGGGTCAGGCCGCTCTCCGGAAAAATACCTGTCCAGCCAGTCCTCCGCCAACTCGAATACCCATAAGCCCTTTGCCTCAACCATGAGTCCGTTTACGGATCCATGGTATTTTTGTCCCTGGATCCACAGCCCGGTAAGGCTCTGTCCGTCTGAAGCCAGGGTGAGAAGGCCTACCGGCGAATGATAAGCGGTATAATACATGGTATCCCCCCCTTGGTATTGGGTAAGGGTAGTATACCATATTCCAAGGGGATGGGAAATCCCCGAGGATGCCGTTTTTAGGCAACGTACGGTATGGGGAATCCGTCGCCGCCCGGCGTGCGGCAGAGACAGAAACCAGTTCAAGATACAGAGTACATCTCCGCCGCACCTGGTTGCCGCGGGGATGGGATATGTATGGCAGTCCCCTGCCCAAGAGGCCCGCCAACCTGGGAAGATACTACCAGCCCCGCGAAAAGGGACCTAAGCCTTGTCCTTGGATTTGGCTACCAGGGCGCATAGGTAACCAAGGAAAATGGCAAAGGCGATCCCTCCGGAGGTGCCGGTTACTCCTCCGGTAAAGATACCGATCCATCCTTTTTCCTTTACCGCTTCCTCCACCCCTTTGGCCAGGGAATACCCGAAGCCGGTCAGCGGTACCGTAGCGCCTCCGCCCGCCCAGTTGACCAGAGGCTCGTACACTCCAACCGCTGTCAGCGCTACTCCCAGAGTTACAAACAGCACCAGGATCCGCGCCGGGGTCAGCTGGGTCAGGTCGATCAGCAGCTGGCCTACTACGCAGATCAGGCCGCCTACCACAAACGCTTTCAGCAACATCAGCCAATCCATGCTTACCACACCTCATTTTGCAGATTTATGAGGTTAGTTTGTACGGCTTCGGGAGGAATATACTTCTCAAAATATGCATACGGGAAATGCTGTAACCGCCCATTACCCCTCCCAGCGCGCGGCAGCCCCGAATGAAAGAAGGTTCTCCCGGCTTTAGCCGGTACGGCAGGACATATTTCCGCGGACATTGGGGGTTTTGGGTTTAAGAAGAAGAAAAAAAGCATACAATACTTTATAATAAGACGCCGCTTTCGGCGCAAGGGGGGAGAATCCATGGAGTTTCGGGCGGGAGACGGCGCCAGAAAAGTACTGATGACACTGATTGCCCTCCTGACCGTCCTGGCCGCTGGACTGATTGGTTTACTGGCCGGGCTGTTTTCCCCTTGGATACTGCTGGGGCTGATACCGGTAAGCGTGAGCGGATTATTTGTTTTCCTTTGGTATCCTCCCCGGTTCGCCGCCAGTCTATCCGGCACCTTCGATGGAACCGCTGTACGGGCTTCCATGGGGGTGATATGGCAGAAAGAGATATTCGTCCCCATGAACGCCCTGAGAACCTTTGAATGCTGGAAACTGCCTTTCCACCGGTTCTGGAAATGCCGTACCATTATCCTTCGTTTTGCCGGCGGCGCCACAATGCTCCCCCTGCTGCGGGAGGAGGATGCCCAGCTCCTGGTGGAACGGCTGGAGGAAACCGAAAATCCCTGAAAATGCCATGCGGCAGTTTTAAACCGCCTTCTTCCTTCGCCGCATAGCTTTCTGCCCGGCCTGCCGGAACAGTGTCGGAGCGGGCATCTTGGCGCAGTCCGGTATGGCGGAAAACTTGGCACCCCAGGGTACGGATACCGACAGGGGCGTACTGGTTGAATCATCTGGCCGGTCAGGAGGGTTTTACAAACATGGAAATACGACCGTATGGGGCTTATGTGCTGTATGACGCTAAAAAGTGGATACCCCTTTTATTGCTTCCCTTGCTGCGGGTCTTAACCGCTCCCTTGGTTTTCTCTTCCTATCAGGATATTTCCGCTCTGGTACTGGCTACCATCCGAGACACCGGCCTATATATGGCCTTGGTAGCCTATTCGGTTCTGCGCTGGCGGTTCTGCCGGTACCAGCTGCGGGAATACGCTCACGGCACTCTCCACAGCCTCACTCTGACAAAGGGCCTGCTTTTCCCCAACAGCCTCCGCTTATCCGCTGAGGACGCCGCCTCGGTGGAGATGGAATGCACCCCTCTGTTATGGCTCCTGGGAGGACGCCGTGTCCGTATCAACACCGCCGGCTTACGCCGCAGATCCGATGCCGTACTGTATCTGTCCGCCGCCCATGCCGCCAGCCTCATGGGCCAAACTGTCTACCGCCGTATCCCTCGCCGGTACGCTGCCCGTCTCTGGCCTGTGACGATTATGGCGGCTTCCAGCTCCAACGCGGCTTTAGGACTGTTAACCCTGGCCCCTGCCCTTCGCCAGGCCGGCCAGATCGTAGGGCGCCGGGTATCCGATGAAATGATGAGCCTGGCCGGAAGGGTGGTTTCCCTGGGCCTTCCTCCCCTGCTGGACAGCC
The DNA here is from genome assembly GCA_944382025.1 of uncultured Clostridia bacterium. Lineage (GTDB taxonomy): Bacteria > Bacillota > Clostridia > Oscillospirales > Acutalibacteraceae > UMGS1623. The sequence goes on from CALWMQ010000082.1 coordinate 9,324, forward strand.
TGGCCAATGTCCTGGTACTGGGCTGGGCCTTCGCTTTCGTGAGAAATTGGCTGCGTTACGCCGGTTTTTACGCCCAGTTGGAAGGTTCCCGCCTCCATCTGGTATCCGGCCTGTTTACCCGCCGGGATGTGCTGATCGATTCGGATAAAATCACTGCCCTGGAACTCCGCCAAACCCTGTTTATGCGCTTGTTCGGCCTATACACCGCCATCATTACCGCTGCCGGATACGGCCGGGATAAAGGTACCCGTCCTGTTCTGATCCCTGCTGCCCGGCCTCGCGAACTCTCCGATGCCCTGGATCATCTGATCCCCGATTATCCTATCTGCTCCAGCCATTTACGCCCCCAAAAAAGCGCCCTGTTCCGCTATATCGGCGCTCCCCTCTGGATGCTATCCGGCACCCTGCTTCCTCTGTGGCTGGGCGGGGTTTGGCAAGTCTTAGCCGCCCTCTGGCTTGTGGGCAGCCTGTGGTGGCTGACCGTCCGGCTCCTTGGCTTTTTTCAGGCCGGTTTCGGCGTGTCACGGGACGCGGTCAGCCTCTGCTATTCCAAAGGATTAGCCCTTTATCGGGTATACGTCCCTTTGGAGGTCGCCGATTGCGCTATGATTACCCAATCCCCCTGGCAAAAACGCAACGGCACCTGTACGGTAGAGGTTCGCTGCTTTGGGGAAAAAAGACGACGGCACCGGGTTTTTGCCCTTCCTTATTCACAGGCGCTGAAACTGGCCGAAAAACTCCTGAAATACAGTCCTTCACGGTATCAGTAAGCATTCCGCCATATGCCCGACATGCCATAATTTTATCCTGTCTCTCCCACTTCTGGATCCTAAAGCATGGGGTCTGCCTTTTTGGGCAGGCCCCCACCAGCCTTTTTCTGCCGGAACAAGACATACAAAAAGTTTTCGCCCGCCTTTTACAAAAGGCAACGCCTGGGAGCGCCCGCGGGGCGGGCAACAGCGAACAGGGGTTGGAAAACCGTCTGCCGCCAGGGCGGCGCGAGGCGATTTTGGAAACCGCAAGAGACGGCGGGGTCGAAGGACAGAGCCCTCGATGTATCCCACGTGGCAGAAAATAGCGAACGGGGGGTGACATCGGGGTCAAATCCCCGCAGCTATGTTCTCGACGTGCGGCGACTTGAGGTACTGCCAGAGTAGATGGACCGAGGGGCAGCGCCCCCGCCTCCTCCAGGCCGTGAAAAACTTATAACTGCCCATGCCTATGCTGCGCCCTCGCCCTATACAAACGGAATGAGCCTGCCCAAATGGGCAGGCTCATTCCGTTTGTTTCCTTCCGTAGACTTCCTGAAAGTGTCCTCACCCGGATCAGTACACAGTTTCCCCGTTCAGGTACCGCTGGAACTGTTCCAGCGCATAGGTTACCGTCTTGGCAGCCACCGCATAGGTCTCACCGGAGGGGTGCTTGACAATATACACATTGGGATCATATTTGTAGATCTCTATATAGATGGGCTCATCCTCGCTGTCCGGCAGAGGGGTCATATCCAATACCAGTACCGGATCTCCTTGCGGTTCGCCAGGGGCTTTCCCGGTTCGGGCAATCATCAAAAGATCCTGATACAGGGTTCGGAAATCCGGGGTACTGTACTGTACGCCGTCCACCGTTACCTTCATCATTTCGTCCCGGTCTTCCTCGTCAGGGAAATGCTCCAGATGGAACACCGTCTTTTCCCCGTTGATGGTCATGGTGATATCCGACACATCCGTAATGATCCGCTGGAACAGCATGGTATCCGCCAAGTCATCGTATTGGGCTTCAGCCCAGGGCACGCTGTCCTCCGACAACAGATATATCACCGGGATCTCTTCTCCGTTTACCGCTACCAGGGCATAATACTGGCCGTCCTCATTCTTGTTCCCCAGCTTAATATCGTATTCCGTGACATTATAGTACGAATACACTGTCTCGGTCTCTTCCCCACTGGTTTCGGACTCGCTGTTCGTATAGGTGTACACCGCCAGGTTGAACACTGCCCGGGAGTAGGGATTTGTCAGCCCATAGCTTTCCAGATCCTCGGCGGCAGGTCGCGCCTTGGCAACCCCATCGGCGCTGACTGAGGTATAGGCTTTCAGGGTGCTCATCAGCCCCGTGGTGGAAGAGTCCCCATTTTTGAAATACGGCTTGGTAATGACATACCCGGAATAGTTAAGGGTATCATTGTCTTCCTCGGTAGCTTGGCGGAAATCAATTACCTGATCCCGCACCGTGCCAGATAACTCCATATCCCGCATCACAACGCTGCCGTTTTCATCGTCGTCCTTTATGTCAGGAGCAGTAACAATATTCGTGCCGATATAGTCCAGGGCGGGATGGAGCATGGCGGTCGTAAAGGTGTAATCCACCAGGTAAACCGTAGATGTCCCCGCCTCCCGGAAATAATATCCCTCTTTGGAAGGGGCTTCCCGGCTGATTTCAAAAGAGTAGGTGGTATCATCGTGATACGTCACCGTAACCGAGGCCAGTATCCCATCCTCCTGCTCCACCTTGGACGAATCCTCGTCCCCGCTGGTTGGCAGAGTGGCGTAACCTTCCCCCCCGAATCCAAAGTCCTCAATATTTTCGGCGTTGGCCACTACCTCCTGGGAGGCGGTAATGGTCTTCAAATTGTTTTCCAAAACTGACAGCTGGCTGGTATTCAGAGGAAGATCCGCGAATTCCTCTACCGCCAAATTACCGTCTTCATTCCGTGAGACGGTGAAGGATCCGTCAGCCGTAGTGATCTGAACCGAGGTAACCGGGTCGGATACGGTTTCCCCTTCCCCGTCCTTGGTCTTATCCACCAGCGTCACGCTGGTATCCGAGGACACGGTGGAGGAGGATACTTCCTCTGCCGGCTGGGGCACTACAAACAGCAGCACCAGCAGCAGGGCGACCAGCGCCACCACAGCAACCCCTGCGATCACCAATGTGCGCAGTTGCTTGCTCATAAATGCCTCCTTCTCAGGAACACGATCAGGCCGATTACCAGCATCAGCAGCGGAATCCCGCACATAAACACGCCTTTGCCCAGGATATTCACCACGGCATTGCTGTAGGAAAGGGACTCCGCGGACAGATCCTTCCCGGAAATTGCTACCGCGTTCTCCCGGCCGGCCATGGTGTTGATGCTGTCGATGATAATCTGCTCATTCCCGTACTGACTGGCCTGATAATACAGGATGGATTCCAGGCTGCCCGAAACCACAACGCTGCATTCCTTTTGCTCGTTGTCCACATAAGTGCTGGTATGGGCCGCCGCCATGCCTACCACGGGATAGGAGTCGGCATCCACCAGCTTGTCGGACGTATTCCCTTCTTCATCCAAGGCCGACAGTGGCAGCAGCTTGGCGGTATCAGTAAAGCTGAGAATCGGAATATTTTGAATGGACGTGGTTTCCGGATCGCTGTCGTTATGCAGGATCAGCTGCAGGCCATTGGAGAAAATCACCTTTTTCCCCGTGGAATTCTGGGTATAGTCGGTGCTTTCCGGGGTCACTATCGGCAGCAGGGTAAAGTTCGATGCCAGGGTAACCTTGTTCTGATCCGTCTCCTGGATCAGGTTGGAGGTAACCTCGATACCGTAGTCCTCCTTGAGGAAACCGTACAGGTTAGGGCAGGATCCCTCCGGGTTGCAATAAAACAGCAGGTTGCGTCCCAACTGATTGTTATTGGACAACCAGCTCCTCAGCCGGTTAATCTCGTTTTCATCGAAATCAGTAGTGGGCCCGGCAATCACGATGATGGAACATTCCTCATTAATTTCCGCCGCTGTGGTAAAGTCCACCTCTTCCACATCATAGCCGTTGAGGGTCAGGATGGAGTTCAGGGCATACAGAGCGTTTTCGTCCTCCTTGTGTCCTGTCAGCAGGGTCACATGGACAGTCTCCCCATTCCCCACGGCATTGCAGCCTGACGCCAAGGTCTGCTCCACCAGAGAGGTATACGTATACCCGTAATACTGGTTCCCGTCATACTGGAACAGGTCATCCACCGTGACCTTTTTGCTGCGAGTGCCGGAAACAAACAGGATATCTCCGTAGGTCACCTCATACTCCTGGTAGTTTTGGGCCAGGGTGGGGTTTTTGGTCAGATCCACATAGTTTACCGATACTTTGCCCCCCGACTGGGTGACCATCTCCCGGGACATCTGATAGAACTGGCGCAGCACTGTGTTCTGCACCTCCATAGACATCGCAGGCTCCCGGAAAAAGTCTTCGCTCATGAACACCGTGATCTCTACATCGCTTTCCAGACTCTGGGCAACCTCAATCCCCATATCCGTCAGGGAATACGTCTTATCGCTGGTCAGGTCAAGGGTCAGGGGGAACCGTTCGGCCAGCACATCCATGACAACGTTCAGAAGCATCACTGCCGCGATGACGATCACCGTCAGGGCTGTCGCCATAGCGCCGAAC
>CALWMQ010000083.1 GCA_944382025.1 uncultured Clostridia bacterium
AAAGAACGGCCTGAGTCCTTGCCGGCCCACAGGCCGGCAAGGACTTTTTGACGAAAAAACAAGGCGGCGCGCTACATAGCCAGATACAGCAAAGCGATGATCAGTTCCATAGACGCGCCGTTTTTGACCAGCAGGATGGTTAAAAACAAAAGGAGCATCTGATCCTGATCTTTAAAGAGACCAGCCAGCAGGCCGTTGGAATCGGCGTTGTTGTCCGCCGGAAGAGGCCGTTCCGGGACCGGGCATGGAGGCGGCTCATGCCGGGGGTTCTGGCGGGCCTTGTAATCCGAGAGGGGTACAAACCCCCGGTCAGCGGCATAGGGCGGACGGGCGGAGGACAGCCACTCCGCCCGGGCAGCCGCCAGGCCCTCGGCGGTACGCTGGTCAGGTTCAGAACCAGCGGCATGGCGTTCCCGTTCCCGCATCTGCCGTACCCGCTGTTCCGCTTCCCGCTGCATGCGCATAATATCAGTTTCCATGGGTTTCTTTCCCCCCCCCGCCGTAAAAGAATAGATGTTGAGTACATGGGTTTTGTCAAAGGATCCCCTTGTCCTGAAGCAAAGGCAGCAGCTTAACCAGATGCATAATTTTGATGGCATCATCTACCCGGCCTTCCCGGTCCCCATGGAGATGGGGGCGCAGTGCTTTAAGCAGGGCGGTATTGTCATCTTCCTGGCTGAAGGCTCCCAGGAGGGGCGCCAGCTTCATAACGGCGGACAGATCCAAGCCGGCCGGCAAGGTGCCCTGGCTGGTTTCCCCGGAAGGAGCGGTTTGTGCCGGGGCGGCGGGAGGGGGAGAGGAAGGGGGATCTTGATCGGCCCCGCCGCCTCCCAGGCCCAGGGAAGCCATCATGTTCTGGATCCGGGCCATGGCGTCCGGCGAATTCAGCAGGTCATTCAGTTTTTGCCCCATATCATCCATGCCAATGCCTCCTACATCTTTCGGGCCGGCCCCTTATGCTCCAGGGCACAGGGGGATCCGGGATCATTTTCCCTGGCCGCCAAGGAATTGGTTGATCAGCTTCTGGGCCTGCGGTGTATGCAGCAGCTGTTCCGCTTTGGAACGGTCGGATAAAATTTCATGGAGTTTGGCGGCATTTTGAGGATCCATGCGGCTGGTCAGATCCTCTGGATTCCCTTCGGTGACGGTTTTGGCCAGTTTTTCCGGGGTGGTGCCCAGTTTTTTGCTGGCGAAATTCAACAGCGCTTGCAGTTGGTCCGGGGTAATTTCACTCATGACTACTCAGTCCTTTCGATTGGCTTATTGCATCATATGATGGCGCTGGGAAAAATATGTGATGCGGCGGAATCCGCCGCGGGAAAGGCGGTTGTCCCATGCGGATTTTGGTTATCTCTGACAGCCACGGCGACCAGTGGGCTGTCCGGCAGGCCATTGAGGCCCAGCCAGGGGCGGATATTATCCTTCATCTGGGGGATGGGGCCCGGGATATGGAAGATGTGGCCATGTCCTACCCCCACAAGATGGTATATCAGGTGCGGGGGAACTGTGATTTTTCCTCCGGCGTGATGATCCCCTATGCCCGGGACGAAATCCTGGAAGGGCGGAAATGCTTTATGACCCATGGCCATCTGTACGGCGTGAAATCCGATCTGTATCGGATCACCTGCGCGGCACGGGAGCGAGGGGCGGAAATCCTGTTGTTTGGGCATACCCACGTTCCTTTGGCCACGTATGATGATGGGCTGTATATCCTGAACCCGGGATCGGTGGGGCACGGGGACGGCAGGTATGGTATCGTGGATATTACCCCCGCCGGGGTAGTGGTCAACACGGTTGCCCTGCGTTATTGAGGCCGGGGTACCCGCCTTATCGTCAGTATATTCCGCCGCGGCCGCGATGGTGACGGAAAACCCTTGGAGGGGGGAGTACCGGGGGTGCCAAAAGGAATTTAAGGGACGACTGCCTTCAGCCGCGGGATTGCAATAAGGGAAGAAGAGTGGTATAATAATACGGTTGTGTAGACAGGGGATATCCTGCCGTAAAAACACAGGAAAAACACACAACTTTTATAGACTGTTTACAATTGGGAGCGCGCGGGCCGGTAAAATAAAAGGAGTTATAGTTTGTCCGGTTTATTCTGAGGCCCGGCAACCAAACACAGGAGGGATTCACAAAACATGATTGAGGTACAAAACCTGACCAAACGGTATGGGGCTCACTACGCGGTGAACAACATCAGTTTTCAGGTGGAAGAAGGGGAGATTCTGGGATTCCTTGGGCCTAACGGCGCGGGTAAGTCTACGACCATGAATATCCTCACAGGGTATCTGTCCGCCACCGACGGCCGTGTCCGCATTAACGGGCATGACATTCTGGAAGAGCCCAACCTGGCTAAATCCAGTATCGGCTATTTGCCGGAACAGCCGCCGCTGTATCTGGATATGACAGTACGGGAATATTTGGATTTCATGTACGACCTGAAGAAATGCAAGCTCGACCGGCAGCAGCACATCGCGGAAATCTGCCGTTTGGTGAAGATTGAGGATGTGTATGGGCGGCTGATCAAGAACCTGTCCAAGGGCTACCGGCAGCGTGTGGGTGTAGCGCAGGCCCTGGTTGGGCATCCTCCGGTGCTGATTCTGGACGAGCCCACTGTAGGTCTGGACCCTAACCAGATTATTGAGATCCGGACCCTGATTAAAAACCTGGGCAAGCATCACACGGTAATCCTGTCGTCCCATATCCTGCCGGAGATTGAGGCGGTATGCGATCGGATCGTCGTCATAAACAAAGGGGTGATTGTGGCGGACGATACTGCGGCCGACCTGTCCAAGCGGTATTCCAACGACCAGCGCACCCTGTTGCGGGTATCGGGTCCGGAGACGGATGTACTGTCCTTGATCGCCCGGGTGCCCGGTGTAGCGGACGCTACCTCTCTGGGTGAAAAGGAACCCGGGGTATTTGAATACGCCATTGACCCGGACGGGACCACCGATTTCCGGAAAGAGCTGTTCAGGCGGCTGGCGGAACGGAACTGGCCTATCATGAGCCTGCGTTCCATGGAGATGTCCCTGGAGGAGATCTTTATCGCCCTGACCCGGGAGAATATTCCCAAATCGGCCAAATCCGTTCAGCGCCGGGACACTGCTTCCCGGGGTACCGATAAAAAAGGAGGGAAAAGCGAATGAGCGCCGTATTCAAACGGGAGTTTAAAGCCTATTTCACCTCCCCAATCGGTTACATAGTTCTGGCTATTATGTTCTTTTTTGCGGGCTGGTTTTTTACCGGCTTCAATCTGGCGGGGCGCAACGTCTCCCTTACGGCAGTGTACAGCCTGATGCTCTACGCGTTTATTATCGCGCTGCCTATTTTGACCATGCGGCTGATGAGCGATGAGAAGCGGCAGAAAACCGATCAGGCCCTGCTTACCGCGCCGGTCAGCCTGACAGGAATCGTGGTCGGGAAATATCTGGCCGCCATGCTGCTGTTCCTGATCAGCCTGTCCATTACCCTGGTATTCGCGGTGGTGATCGCGGTGCAGGTAACCCCGGACTGGTCCGCCATCCTGGCGAATTTTATCGGCCTGTACCTGCTGGGCGGAACCATCATCACCATTGGGCTGCTGATATCTACCCTCACCGAAAGCCAGCTGCTGGCCTGTGTGGGAACGGTGTTTGTGACCGCCTGCCTGATGCTGATGGATATGTTGTCCATGTCGGCCAGCGGTACCTTTTGGTCCAGCGTAATTGGGTTTCTTTCGCTGAGCCAGCGCTATAACGATTTTGCCATAGGCGTTATCAGCTATAACAATATTATTTTCTTCATCAGCATGCAGGTCCTGTTCCTGTTCCTTTCGGTTCGCGTGCTGGATCGCAAGAGATGGAGCTGAGGGGAGGAAACGGAACATGAAAAAAGACAATATGCCTGAGGATCAGAACGTCAACAATCCCCAGGACGAAGAATTAAAAAACACCTCCGGCGGGGAAGTGGAATCCGCCGGATCCTCGGAAGTCCAGGAAGACGGCAGTCTGCCGGTCACCATGCCGGATCAGGGAGAAATGACCGATGAGCTGGCGGCCTGCTTGGAAGAGGAAGAAGCGGGGAAAGAAGAAGGGCAAGACCAGGAAGCAGATAAGGCGCCCCAAAAGAAAACCCGGGAGAAGAAGCCGAAGGATCCCCGGAAAATCCGGTTCGGCGCTATGGCGACAGCCCTGACGGTGATCGTGATCGCGGCAGTGATGCTTCTGAACGTTGTCATGGATGTGCTGGCCGAACGGTTTCCCCTGACCCTTGACCTGACCAGCGATAAGACATATTCCTTGACGGATATGGGAGTCGAGGTTGCCCAAAACCTGGAAAGCGATGTAGAGATCACGGTGTTCATGAGCGAGGACTTTTTCCGGGAGCCCGCGATGTCTATGGAGGTGCAGAACACCGTGCTGCGCCAGTTCTACCAGTTGTCCCGGGAGATGGTTACCCAGTCGGGAGGAAAAGTATCGGTAAACTATGTGGATCTGACCAAGAACCCCACTCTGGCCCAAAACTATCAGGAGTATGAGGTGACCTACGGGGACATCCTGTTTGTTTCGGGTACCCGCAGCAAAAAGGTCACGGTGGATGATCTGATCCAGTATGATGGGAACCAATATTACGGGTATACGTATACCTCTTTGGTGGAGCAGACCTTGGCGTCAGGCTGCAATGCCGTGGGGAATGGGGAGACTGTCCATGTGACCCTGCTGAC
>CALWMQ010000084.1 GCA_944382025.1 uncultured Clostridia bacterium
GTATCGGTACTGGTCAGTGTCTGGAACCTGATCAACGATCCCACTACAAAGGGCCTTTCTGACAGTCAGAGAGCGCTTACCTATACCCGGCCCGGCAAGGCGGAGTGATCACGCTCACAAGCAGAGCAGGCCCAGTAGATCGCTCTGGCGTGCCCTGAGCCGGTGGAGCCGGAAGTGGATGCGCCGGAGCCGCCTCAGGGTTCGATACGCCGCAAACCGTGGTATAATATACACTAAACATCGTATGTCAAGTAATCGGTCCACTATCCGGGCGAGGACGAAAACAGGGGGATCAAAACATCCAGGTATGCCGGGAAAAGTAGAAGCCGGGCCATCCTTATGGATGGTCCGGCTTGTTTATTATAAAAAATTAGAAGAGCCCGTATAGCCCTTCTAATTTGCACTAAATCGCTTTAGTGCCTGGCCTACAGTATTACGCCATAATGGCTCGTAGGAACTGTTGTTATACTATATGCTGGTTACTTCGAAATATTCGGTTATTTTCCTGATAACGAATTTTTCCAGTTTTCCGGGAATCCATAATCCTTCAACTTTACTGCAGGAAATCTGTATGTCAACTCTTCTATATCATATGCAAAGTCTTTCCAAACAGTTTCGTTAGGGAGCAAGTTCTTTGCCGCCAAAATATATGAGAACAAAGTTCCTATTATGGGATTGTTATGACTATCTTTTAGAAGTCTTTGTTTGTCTGATGTACTAAGTTTTGGCTTTATACTGAAAGACCTATTGTATAACCTCCCGCGATGTGCTGTAATATTTCTAAGCACAGACGAGCACCGCAACCAATTGCACATATATTCCGGAGCCGATCCAAAGGACATGTGAAGATAATCATGAGCGATTTCTATTTTTATCACTTTCGGCAAGGCGGAGAATAATTTTGATATATCAGTAAAATTCAATAGTTCAACTGCAGCCCATATGGGTAATTGCCCTGCTAAATCTTCCACATAATGCTTTAAAAATATTTCCTGATTGTCGGAGTAGTGCTTCTTCAAATTTAAGATTTTGCTCAATATATGTGAATAAGCGTTTATGTCGGTAAAATTACTGGAGTTTTCATAGCCCAACGGACCATAGGCTTTCCCGTGATAGTAGGCGATAAGTGACTTATACGTGATTTCAATACGCTCTAACACACCAAGAACTATGGTGCGCAGTTCAAGATCAAAGCTATATATCTGCATAATTTCGTCGATATGCTTTCCCTTAAAGAAACAATCATTTTTTCTGTGATTTAATGTGAAACCACTTATTCTAAAATAGTTGTTCTCCAAAAGAAACTTCTTTGCCGCTAGGTCATCGCTTATGGATAATCCTCTGGACTTCAAAAGCGCTAATTGATCGTCAACAGACATCCATGGTTTGACCTTTTCCATCGTTTATCACTCCAAAAAAAAGCCCGCCTGAGACGCATGCAAAAGCAGAGGCTGGCGGGAATCGTTAACTATATTATATACGAAATTTCAAAATAAACAAGTGCTATTTTAACTTAGAAAATGAATTTATGATGCTTAAATAGATGTATAGCTACGTTTATTAGACGTTCTCTTCGCATTTCGCAATATCCTTTTCATAAAATTATTTGTTACAAATTGTACATATCCGCACATAAATTTCCATGAACAATCTTAATCAAGATCCGATTACCCATTGCAGTGATCTGCATTACTGATATATGATAGACTGTACCCCAATTGTACCCCAGCGCCAGCGTTTTTTAATATATTTTGATGTGTATTTAACGGTAGAATAATGAGCAAATAGACCAATAAAGCCGAATATAGACAGGATTCTTTTACACTTTGACTCTGCCCGTGCTGGTTCGATTCCAGCCATCCCAGCCATGCCGGAAACCTAGTATTTATGCGGGTTTCCGGCTTTTTTGCGTAGATTTTTTCTGGAGTAACTGAGGTTCAGAAAAGCTTAAAATCCATATAACCGCATACAAAACTGTGCGCGAAAAACGCGCAATGGGAAAAGCCGGAGGCCCGTGAAGGAGCCTCCGGTTTCTTGTATATCACGTATTGGGTTCAGTATAGGTAAGCGCTCTCTGACTGTCGGAAAGGCCCTTGGTAGTGGGATCGTTGATCAGATTCCAGACGCTGACCAGTACCGATACCAGGATTACCGGGTTTTTCACCGCTTCCAGCAAGGCGTTCCCTAACCCTGTCCAGGTGGTTATGTCCTTCCAGGAAAGGCCGAGATATGCCAGGATCGGCAGCACAACAGCCGCCGCCAGGTTGGCCCAGAATACCGGGTTCTTCAGACGTACTTTCCAGTTGATTTTCATTTACTTCCCCTCCAGTGTCGTGATACGGGCTTCGTGGTTGTTGAGGCGCTCATCCTGTTCCCCATTATGCTCCCACAGGCGTTTGTGGGATTTACGGCTCCGCTCCCGCAGGTATCCATGCCTTTAGCCAGCCGTTCTATGGTCACCGTCAGCCGGGTAATGGAGCCGTTGAACCTGATCAGTGGCAGAATCACCGTCCGAAACCCGGCGATGGCGGTGCTTACCCGGAACGCCATTGTCCATTTCAGATTCTTTCTTCATTTATTAGTTAATCCAGGGCTATGAGGAAGGCGAGAACAGCAGGAAGATACCCGCTGTATCCCCTTTCGCGTTTGATACCGTCACAATACGGACCTGTATCCAGTCAATGGGCTACCCCGGCACAGAAAGACGCGTAATGTACACAGTGCGTTGCCTTCCAGGGCCGTTCTCGGAGATCTCAAAGCCGATCAGCCGGTATGGTTGACGCTTTGGCCTTGTCAAGGAAGCCAATGCTGTTGTGGGGGCAGCCCGCACCTATGGCAAGATCGGATAGGCGGCGATGGAGCCGTTGCGGAGCCTGCCGATCAAGGTGTGTACGCATGGGGCCAAACCTGTTGGCTTCAGCGGCTGCCGTATGTATCCCAGCACCCCATCGTCCGAGCCACCATACCGTTACAGATACGGGTTCTTTGTTCCGGCGGAATGGATTCCCTTTTACTGTGGGGCGTTCCTCAGACTTGCGGAAGTCATTTCGGGTTAAACACAATTGGTACAGGTTTCATGGTCTGCCCTCGGGTTTCTTCATTTGGACCGGCCTGTATTGGTTAGGCCGTTCGCTTCCACATGTAACAGGTAATGTACGGCTGCAGATTGTTATGCGCCTGGGATCCTCCCGCTACGGTCCCGGTTACAGAACCATTACTGCGATCCTTCAAATACGCTACCGTACCATAATTGATTTCGCTGTTTTGAGTCATTGCCGGAGTGAAAGCATCGTAAACGTCCAGAAAAGTATTGACGGTGCTGGGCGGTACTTGGGAACTGTTCAGCGCGACGCTCTTTTCGCCGCCTGTCTTTTCCACGCTGCCGAAATCAGCGTCTCCGCTGCTGACGCCCACAGGCACCCGCCCGGCACCCCACAATACCCATGTGGTACCCTGAAAAATACTGGATGGATTGGCGCTGTTTACCGATAAATAAATCGATCCCACCGGATAAATCAGGTTGAAGAGTTGTTTTTCCAGCTGGTCTGGTGTGACATAATCCTCCCCGGCAGCGGCAGCGGAGACACCTCCCGCCCCGTCCCCTTTGAGGATGCCGGAAATAGTAATGATGTCCTGTTTGCCGCCTACCTGGGCGGGTGTGGCATAATCGGTGCCGGCTACGGCGGCGGAGACGGCGGAACCGTTCCCTTTCAGCAGACCGGTGATATTGGTTGCCGTATCGGAGGTTACCTGATTGGGTCCGGCCGGTCCCTGGGGGCCTTGGGGCCCTTGGTCACCCTGGGGTCCCTGGGGGCCTTGGGGACCCTGGTCACCCTGAGGTCCCTGGTCACCTTGGGGTCCCGGTTCACCCTGAGGGCCGGTTTCTCCCTGCGGTCCCTGAATGGCGCCGTTGTCCACCCAGATCCGGCCGACACCATCATAGATATAAATGGTATAGGGAGCGGCGGCGCCTACTCCGTAGGCGTCCCCGGCTTTCGGGGAAGAAACGCTGGACTGCAGGTTCTCCAGGGTGGGATAATAGCCCAGAATCTGAAAATCCTGCCCCGGTTCGCCCCGGGGGCCTTGGGAACCGGCAGGGCCCTGTGGACCGATGTCTCCCTTGACACCCTGGGGACCCTGAGGGCCGATGAATTCCCCGTTGTCCAGTTTGCTCTGAACCGTGTCGGCAACGGTTTTGGCCTGCTGTGCCGCCGTTTCAGCCGCCTGGGCCTGTCGGTTAGCCTCGCCGGCAGCCTGCTGGGCAGAAGAGGCCGCTTCGTTCCCCTTACCGGCCGCCTCATTGGCTGCTGCGGCAGCGTCCTCCGCTCCCTGGATCAGGGAGGAGAGCCCCCGCTCATAGGCTGTTTCCATGGGAGTACCGCTGTTGCGGCTGCTGAACCCCAGCCGTCCGGACAGGGTGTAAATCACCTGTTCTTCTTGACCGTCCTCTCCCAGGAGCACGGCGCACAGACGAATGACCCCCATTCCGCCCACGGCGGTCCAGCTGCCGGGAAGAAGGCAGTCCGCCTGTGTGCCGCTAAGGGATACAAATGGAGTGGTATCGAACCGGCCTATGGCGTCCTCGTATTCAAACCGGTAGCGGTAATCCGGGTTGACCAGGGCATTGTCCAGGGAAAAAACCACCCGGGTAGCGTTGTGTTCGCCCTGCACTCCGGCAAACTGGGGCTGATTGGGCGTTACGCCGGACAGATCAGCCGAAAACGTGATGGTTCTGACGGGTGTAATCATTGTTGTCACCTCTTGAAAGTGCTGGCGGAGGGAGAGTAGTTCCTACCGCCGCTGTGTATTTTCGCGTGTCTTTGATGGGGTTTGCGGAATCCTCCGCTTTGTCCGGATTCCTATCCGCCATCATATGGGCGGTTTCGGGCAGCGGTTCTTCTGCGGGAAGGGCTTCGTTGTCCTGAGCGGACGGGCTGTGGGTGCCGGGGGCTGTTTTGGGGCGGAACCGGCTGCCTGCCGGGCCGGTCGCCCTGTCCCGCTGAACGGCCTTATTGGGTGAGCCGGCTCCTGTTCCTGATCCGCCGGGGAACGGCATACGGGGCATCTCTTCCAAAGTAGGAAACCCATTTCCGTCCGGCATGTACCGGATTGGTGATACCGGCCATCTCCTGACGGGTCAGGGCATATCCGGACTGCGGGGTGCCCAGCCGGTTCTGTTCAGCCTTGATTTTCCTGCCGCCCCAGTCCGGCTGTAACAGCTTTTTCCTGGCCATCCCGTTCCTCCGATTTCTTTGTCATACGCTTTACTTTTTCTTTGGCGTGCAGCCGCCTGCACAGGATCCGGTTACGCAGTATGTCTTCCGTGGACAGCACCAGCGCTTTTTTCATGCATGGCACATGGCATTTGCCGTCCAGCTTGTCGATCCACTGGCAATGATCCCGCATACAGTATTCCATTCGCTCACTCCTGTCAGTGCCTGGCGCGGCGCGCAGGGCCGCTGTCGTTTTTGGCCATCTTGCAAAGCCTTTAGCCTCTTCCCGGAGACACCCCTGTGAGCCTGGTATAGGGGTTTCCAAGGGCTTCATACTGTGCCTGCCGCTGGCCCCTGTTCCGTATATCGCCCCACAGCTTGTCCCGCTCGTCCATCACCATTACCCTTCCAGCCACCTTTCCAGGATCATTCCGGCGATCAGGGCCAAGCCAAGGCTTAGCGCCCAGACGCACAGTATTTGCGAGGATATGACCATAGTTTGCCTCCTTTTCTTTTTCCGTGTTTGGCCGCCATGGGGTATAGGGACGCAAAGCCTCCCACGCTCCCGGAAACAATAACCGCCGTGACCGCTGCCGCCCACGTCAGCTTTCCTGCGCCTTTTATCAGCCCATTTTTCTTCCCTGGCAGCTGCTCGGGAGGGAGCCGCTGCTCAGCAGAAGGGTTAGCCCTGCCAAGCCCGCATCAGGGCACGAGTCGGATATGGCCGAAGCTGTCATCCTCAATCAAGCCGCCCGATTGAGGGCCGTCCGGGAGCCTTTTCCCGGAATACGGATCGGATTTCTGCGGCGGCGCTCCTTGAAAGAACAGATCAATGTTCCCAGGGCGAAGGGGACGAAGATGCCGGGCCTGGAAGACAGCGCCTCTGTGTCCGTGTGTTGGCCTTCTGATATTCTCAGGGGCTTGTCCGTCCCATATACCTGTTTTTGGGGGCACCCGGTATGGCGAAGGTCATACGGTGCCCTTTTTGTACACAGGAACGTACTTCTGTACCATGTCCTGGTATTCCTCCAGATCTATGGAACTTCCGCAGGATTGGAGAGGTTTGCTGGTGGATTTGCAGGATTGAGCCGGATGGTGCTGATCCTGCTCTCGTGCCAGCCAGCCGGTAATGAACCGGAGCACACCGGCTTTTGTCTTACGTTGTTTCGGGTGGGAATCGCACCAGCCAACCATTTTTCTCAGTTCCTGAAGAATATCAACGTTTTGATACAGTTCTTCCCATTTGTTGATCTGGTCCTGAGTCACGTCGTATCCGGTTCCGTCGTTTAGGGGGATCCGGATGACAGGGGGGAGCGGCTGTACCGGCTTTCCGCAGGAGTCTTTATGGGATTCGGATTCAGATTGGGATTCGGATTGAGATTCAGGCGGACAATTGACAGCGGCTTGCTGGCAGCTGGCATCCGACGGGGGCGGAGCGGGATATTTGGGACGCTGATTGCGTATTCTCTGATGATCCTGCCAAGTTGCCAGCTGCAGCAGCGGCTTCCCTTCAACCGCATACAGGGTTACCAAGCCTACCGCCGACAGCTTCTGTAACGCGGAATCGATGGTTGTTACGGTTATACCGTCCTTCAGGGGGAATAAGCGGCTTTTGAGAATAGCGGGTCGTGCGTCAAATCGTCCGAAATCGTCACAGTTTACCAATAACCTGTAAAAGAATACCTCCTCGAACCAGGATAACCGGTCAATGGTTTCGCTGGAGCAGACCGATTCCTTAATGATCCTGTTGGGCATGAGTTCGCCTCCTGTACCGGCGCCAATCGCCGGGAAATTCATTTTTGTGGCAATGCGGAACCGGCAATACCGTATGTGCGCCGGCAGCCGGTAAGCGGGATGCTTTATGGAAAGGGTTTCCTGTACCGTAATCCCCAGCTTCGGGCAGATCACGCATTCCACATCCGCCAAAAACGGGACAGGGTT
>CALWMQ010000085.1 GCA_944382025.1 uncultured Clostridia bacterium
CTGCCGAGACAGAAGAGCCTGAGGAACCGGAATATTCTTATGATGATTTGGAGCGCCTCCCCCCAGCGGAAGATCTGGAGGAATCAGAAGGACGTATTTCCCAGCAGCTGCCTCTGGAAGAAATCAGAAACCGCCTGGAGACGCAAAGCGGCAGAGGGACGCCGCCCGTAGTCCCTCCCATCGCTTCCCCAGAACCCCGGGTCTTCGAAACCCCGGAGCAATTCCCGGACGCGGATGATTTAGCCAGTCTGCAGATCCATGCCTATACAGCCCGGGAAGCACTGCCGGTTGAAGGCGCGGTTGTCACCATTACCAGTAACGCGCCTACAGATGGGAAGAAGCTGCAATATGTGATGGTGACAGATCGGAATGGCTTCACTCCTCCGGTCATAGTTCCCGCTACGAACCGGAATCTGACTCTGGCTCCATCCGCCACTGAAATCCTCATCATTACTTACGATATCCTGGTATCCGCTCCCGGCTTTTTCCGAGTACGCAACCAGAATGTTCCGGTTTATCGGGGAATCGCGGCTGTCCAACCCGTGGAAATGATTCCTACCCCGGAAATGGGAGATGACGGGCAGGAACGGATTTATGATAATACCTCGCCTCAAAACCTGTAAAGGAGGGTCCAGCCGTGACGGGAGAACCATACATTCCTGCCAATATCACCGTGCATCTGGGAACCCCGGATTCCGGCGCTCAGAATGTCACGGTTACTTTTCCAGATTACATCAAAAATGTAGCCTCCAGTGAAATTTATCCAACTTGGCCTGAAAACGCTATACGGGCCAATATATACGCGCAGATTTCCTACGCCCTCAACCGGATTTATACCGAATGGTATCCCAGCCAGGGATATAATTTCGATATCACCAATTCCACCCGATTTGACCAGGCCTATGTCCATAACCGGGATATTTACGAAAATATCAGTAACATTGTGGATGAGATTTTTAACAATTATGTCCGCCGTCCAGGGACAGTAGAGCCTTATTTTACTCAGTATTGTAATGGCACCACGGTAACCTGTGATGGCTTGTCTCAATGGGGGACGGTTGATCTGGCCAATCAAGGCTACACCCCCTATCAGATCCTGACCTATTATTACGGCGATGATCTGGAGATTGTAACCAATGCCCCTGTACGGATCAAAGCCCCATCATATCCGGGGGTTCCCCTGCGGCTGGGCGACGGCGGGAACGATGTGCGCACCAAGCAGGTACAGTTGAACCGTATTTCCCGCAATTATCCCGCCATCCCCAAAATTTATCCTGTAGACGGGATATTCGGTCAGGAAACGGATGACGCTGTCCGGGAATTCCAGCGGATCTTCAACCTGACGCCGGACGGCATTATCGGCAAGGCAACCTGGTACCGGATTTCCTATCTTTACACCAGCGTCAAGCGTCTGGCGGAACTGGATTCCGAAGGAGTAGCCCTGGAAGATGTTCAGCAGCAGTATTCCACTTTGCTCCGGTTCGGCGATTCCGGGGATGAGGTCCGGGTCGTCCAATACTATCTGGCGGTAGTGGCGGATTTCTATGAAACCATCCCGCCGGTCAATATTACCGGCACCTTCGATGAACAGACACGGGAAGCGGTGGTTGCCTTCCAGCGGACCTATGGTTTGGATCCGGATGGGGTGGTAGGCCGGCAGACCTGGCAGGATCTGTACAGGGCTTACCGGGGAATTGTGGATACGATGGATATCCCTGAAAGCCGGGTGGCCATCTATCCGGGCACAGTATTTCGGCTGGGGTCCCAGGGGGAATATGTGGAACTGCTGCAGACCTATCTGTCCCTGATTGCCCAGACCTATCCTGAGATCCCGGATGTACCGGTGACCGGGGTGTTCGGCACTCAGACCCAGAACTCTGTTATCGCTTTTCAAAATCTGTACGGCCTGGAGCCTAACGGTATTGTCGGTCCCATTACCTGGACAGCTATCGCCGTATTATATGAGGATCTTCTGCAGGGCGCTGACAAACAGCCAGGCCAGGATCCGGGCTACACTATTCAGGCGGCTACATAAGCCGTTCAGCAGGAAGGAGGTGCTTTGACTTGGTATACACCGCCGCGCAAAGACGCGACCATATTCGGGAAGCGCAAAAGTATCTGAGGGCTATCTCATTCTTTGACGACCGTGTTCCCTCGATAGGGGTTGACGGCATATACGGGCCGGAAACCGAGGAAGCGGTAGCCGCTTACCAGCGGGCCAGGGGACTGCGTGTCACCGGTACCATTAACCGGGAAACCTGGGCTTATCTGGTCAAGGAATACGATATTATACACAACCTGCAGGGCTCTCCAAAATTCATCAATCCTTTCCCCTCCATTTCCCATGTGATTGGTCCGGGAGAAAAAGGGTCTATCGTCTTCATCCTGCAGATTATGCTGGATACCATCGGAAAAGCCTATACCAATCTTTCCCCTGTCCCCGTGGATGGGGTTTACGGTTCCCGGACAGAGGAGGCGGTCAGGGAATTCCAGCGATTCCTCCAGCGGCCCGCCACCGGATTGGTAGACAAAACCGACTGGGATTTGATTGCCAATACCTATAACGCCCGGCTGGAGGAAGCCAGTACCCCCAATTCCTAACCTCCCTGTCGGGGCTGTTTTCCTCGAGGACGGTTTTCTCCCGGGAAGTCCCTGTTTCCCCTTTATAACAGGGTTCCGGTCAATCAGCTTAGTCAGAAAATCTATCCTCGCGTCTGTTCAGATCCACCAGCACGGCCGGTCTGCGCTCGTCCGCCATAGGCAGGGATGCCGGCTGTACATTTCATCTGGGAGTGGTTGCGTGAAACGATCCACCTTTATTAAAAATGCCTTCATTCTCACCGCAACCTCTCTGTTGCTGCGGACGATCGGCATTTTTTTCCGAATCTATATGTCCAACAAGATCGGCGCGGAAGGCATGGGCCTGTATCAGCTGATCTTCTCCATTTATATCCTTGGCTCCACCTTTGCTTCTTCCGGGATCTCCACCGCTGTCACCCGCCTGGTAGCGGATGAATTGGTTTGCGGTTCCCCTAAAAGCGTCCGCCATGTGCTCCGCCGTTCCATAGGCCTCAGCCTCCTGATCGGTATCGCCTCTACCGCCCTGATTTTCTTTGCTTCCGGCCTCATCAGCACGTACTGGATCAAGGATGTCCGGGCAATACCAGCCCTCAAAATTCTCTCCTTCAGCCTGCCCTCCATGGGAGTATCCTCCTGCCTGCGGGGATATTTCATCGCCCGTAGGCAGGCGGGCGGCCCTTCCCGGGCTCAGCTTCTGGAGCAAGCGGTCCGTATCGGCGTGGTACTGCTTCTGATTGACCGGTTTGCCCCTATGGGCCTTGCCTACGCCTGTATGGCGGTTATGATCGGCGATACCCTGGCGGAATTTGCTTCCTGCGGGTATATGGCTGTAGGATATTTCTGGGATAGGCGCAAGCTCAAGCAATGGCCATTCGCTTCCCGGCCGGATAGCCCTCAAAAAGGCGTACTGCGGAAAATTCTGAGCATCGCGGTTCCCATTACCGCCGGCCGGTATTTGAATTCCGTCTTAAGAACCATAGAAAATATCCTGGTTCCTGATTGCCTGGGGAAATATACCTCCTCCAAAGAGACCGGTCTTTCCCAATTCGGCGCCCTGAAGGGCATGGCTATGCCCTTGATCTTTTTCCCTTCCGCTTTTCTGAACGCCCTGTCTACCCTGCTGATCCCGGAAATCTCCGCGGCCAATACCCTGCGCCAGACCGATAAGGTCAACCGGGCCGTACAGCGCACCCTGCATCTCACCCTCATCGCCTCCATCCTGATCAGCGGGGTATTCCTGGTGTTCGCCGACCAGCTGGGCACCCTGCTGTATAACAGCGCTGAGGTTGGATTCTATCTCAAGGTACTGGCCCCGCTCACCCCTATTATGTACGTAGAAAGTGTGGTCGACGGTATTCTCAAAGGTCTGAATCAACAGGTCAGTTCCCTGAAATACAGCGTCGCGGATTCCGCTATCCGCATCGTACTGATCTTCTTCCTTGTACCTATCCGGGGCATGGAGGGCTTCCTGTTCATCATGGTGCTCAGCAATTTCCTGACCGCTTTCCTCAATATCCATCGGCTGCTGACCATTACCGGCGTACGGATCCAATGGGGGCAATGGATTTTCAAGCCTCTCCTGGCAGTCAGCCTGGCCGGTTCCTTAGCTGCCCTTTTAGGCAAAGCGCTGCCTGCCCAGCTGCCCCTGTTGGCGGGAACTATCATCGGCGGCGGCGGTCTATGCCTGGTTTACTGTGCTTTGCTGCCCATTCTTGGCTGCGTTAAAAGGGAAGATCTCCATCGGGTAAAGGGATAAGCCTGCCGTCACGCAATTCCACTACGGCATATTGGCCTGTAATCGGATCCGCCCGCGTATACTCGGCTGCCATGACCCGTTCCCCCTGGGAATACAGAATAACCGCTCCCCGCTTTACCCCCTTCTCCCCCAATATGGAAGCCTGGGCAAGGCGCCGGTTGATTCCCTTCAGCCTAGGATCCTGACGCTGTAAACAGACGGGCAAACGGCCGCTCCGGTTGGTGCTGAGAATATCCAAAGCCATCACATCCCGCAGCACCGCCGGATCCACTCCCGGAAGGCTTTCACAGGCCTTCTGCAGACAGGCGGTATACTTCTCCAAGGAGAGGCCGGCGGTATCTTCCGGCTCTCCCAGACATTCGCCTAACCTGCCCATAATCTGAAAAGGCGTCAATTGGGTCACCCGTTGCAGATACCCCAGTGTCCGGCGGAATCTCCCGGAATTATACATCCGCTCCAAAACGTCCTCCAGTGCGTGCAGATAGTGAACTTCCTTTTCGGCCAGCCAGCGGCCGCTGATAAAGGTATAGGGAGGTTGTTGAGAAAACACCGTCCCGTATTCATCCGCCTGATCCCGCAGCCGGGAGCCGTACAGTAGCTTGAGAAATCCCAGCTGCAGCATATGCGGACGCAGGGCGTACGCTTTGTCAAAGCTGTTTTGAAAGGTGGCCAGATCCTCATAGGGCAGCCCGGCGATCAGATCGATATGGACATGGATATTACCGGGTAATAACAGTTTCTGTAAATTCCGGCAGAGCCTGTCCAGATCGGTTTTCCGGTTCACGGCTTCCAAGGTAGGACCGTGAAAGCTCTGCAGCCCCGCTTCCATCTGGATCAGACCAGCCGGAGCGCGGGATAAAAGATTCAGGGTCCTATCGTCAAACAAATCCGCGGCCACCTCAAAATGGAAGCACACCCCATCAGGGATCTCTCTGCCTGCGTGGACAATCAGGAATTCCCACAATTTATAAGCCCGTTCCCTGCCACAGTTAAAGGTACGGTCCACCAGTTTAACGGTTTTAGCCCCGGAATTGGCGAGCAGCAGCATATCCCTCTTCGCCCGATCCAAATTGAAAAAACGTACCGGGTCACATCGTCCAGACAGACAGAAAGCGCAGGAAAAAGGGCATCCCCGAGAGGTCTCCAAATAAGCCATACGCCCGTTGAGGCTTTGCAGATATTCCTTGGTATAAGGGGTTGGAGGCTCTTCCGTAGTATAATACGGCAGGGATTCGGCTATCCTAGTATCGGGCAGCCGTCGGCAAAGTCCCGGAATGTTCTCCAGCACCGCCGGATCCCCGACCGCCAGAGCGTCCAGCAGCAGGGCGAAAGGCCGTTCTCCTTCCCCGCAGTTGACAAAAGAAATCCATGGCATATCCTGAAGAACCTGGCGGCCTCGAAAAGAGACCTCCGGTCCTCCCAAAACCAACACGGTTTCTGGACGCAGATCATGGTACTTTCTGGACACGGCCGTAACCATGTGGATATTCCAGATATAGCAGCAGAAGGCCAGGATATCGGTCTGTGTATCCAATAGGCTGTTCAGGATTTCTTCTTCGGGCTGGTTGACGGTACCTTCTACCACCTCTACCTGGGCGGGACAGGCACAGAAGGTTTCCGCCCCGGCTTTCAGGCACCAGGGAGCCAGAGAAGAATGCACATATTGGGAGTTCAGAGAGCAGATAACCGCTTTCATATCAAATTAGAATCCTTTCCCTGTCATCATTTTGCCCATATTATAACGCAGATATGGAGGCATCTCAACACAGCCTGCCCCATTGCACAAAAAAAGAAAAATTTTGAAAATTCCCCTTGACAATTCCCGTTGTATCGTGTATTATAGTCAAGCAGTTTGAAACACGCACCATTAGCTCAGTTGGTAGAGCACCTGACTCTTAATCAGGGTGTCCCGGGTTCGAGTCCCTGATGGTGCACCAGACGGCCCGTTGGTCAAGTGGCCTAAGACTCCGGCCTCTCACGCCGGCAACACGAGTTCGAATCTCGTACGGGTCACCAAAGTCAGTGCCAAGGGCGGTGAGGTTATACCTTTTCCTGTCCCGGACACGGCGGTTGAGTTCACTTTTGGTGGAGATATTCAGCCGGAAGTGGTTCAGAAAACCAGCAGGTGCTGACATAAATATTCCTCCTTAGCTCAGTCGGTAGAGCATGCGGCTGTTAACCGCAGGGTCGTTGGTTCGAGCCCAACAGGGGGAGCCATGAAAACAATCCGAACTTTTCTCTCATTGGAGATGGGTTCGGATTTGTTGTTTATTTTGAATAATATAGTAGCAAGGAAGGAGATTGCCACTGCCTTGTTTGCGTTTAAGCCGTTTTATCGACTTTTTACAGTTTAGCTTGTTCTTTTTTCATTCCTCATATTCTCTCCCGCCTTCCTCGCTCTTGAAAAGGGCTTGAGTATCGGAGAGCAATCAATCTTGCCAATCATTCCAATTCGTGTTTTGGGATATTCCATTTGTTTGCCGCCATACAGCAACACGGCCGTCATTATAATTTTGTCTGACATTCCTCCTTTGCATAGTAAAATCAAAGTTGTAAAATAAAATATCTTTCATAGCGTTCTTTTTCTTCTCTAACTGCTACATCCCGCGGCTGCTTCATGGTAGTGCAGTCCTCAATAGGATGCTCTTTCTCAATTATGTCGGTAAGATTATCACCAGATAAGTGGTATCAGCCAACGCAGGAGACTCATCGCCGAAGGAATCATACTAATCCGAAATAGTTTCTTCTTCCAACACTTTATCCCTTCTTTCTCCATCGAAAGACTGTTCGAGAAGCTCTCGCTCATTTTTCCAACCTGTTTCTCTGTATCGGATATCACACCGTTTTCATTGATTCGATATATTCCGCCGCGGTTTTCCTCATCTCTGTTTGAAATTCTGTCACTGCCTGACAATCCATATTGCTCTGAGTCAATATATTGACCTAATCGTTCATATACTGTACCAGTTTTTCTTTGGTTGTCAGCGTTTCCAATGCCTGCATCATCTCTGCCAACATAAGGAAGGTGTTTCTGAAAAATACATAACTTTTTTCCTTTCAATAAAAAAAGCCTTCAGTTTTTGCTGTGATAATCAAAAACCAAAGGCTTTAAAATGATGTGTTAATATTTT
>CALWMQ010000086.1 GCA_944382025.1 uncultured Clostridia bacterium
TACAACCACGACCGCATCCAGTACAAAACAGGAGTGGCGCCGCTCACGCTCCGCCACTCCTCCTAAAACTCAATATTTTCCTACCAGGGGCTTTTTTCTCCTGTCCGTACAATATGGAGCAGTTCAGTTCTTGGAGGGGATTTGGATACGAAGCTCCCGATCCCCCAAACTGACTTTTGACATGTCTTCCGTCATGGAGCGAATGGGACGGTAAATATTCCATATAAGAACACCCGCCATAACCAGAATCAGGATACCGCTTCCTATGGATAGAAGGATGGTAATCATCTGCAGCTGATCCAGTTGCCCGGAAAGGGCCTTCTGCGGTATCGCTGTCACAATTTTCCAATTCACATCTGACAGAATTGAGCCGGTGAAATAATACTTTTGCCCATCGTAGCGTACAGTCGATATGGCCGATGAAAAATCCGTGATTTTCTGCCGGCACGCCGTGTAAAACGCGTCCGCATCTACCTGCCCTGTACTGTACAAAATCGTATCCCTCTGGTCTATGACCATACAGGTAGTGGATGGAATGTACAGCCCGGGTTCTTGTTTCGCAATCTCTTTATCTAAATTGATAAGGACCAAAGCCGTCCCGATATATTGGCGGAAGGTATCCAGTTGGGTGGAACGAATAGGATAAACGTATACATAATAGGAAGTTCTCCGCTCTTCCGACAGGCAGGGCAGGGTAAAAAACGGCCTTTCCGGCTGTATATGCAGCAAATCATATTGCTGTGTCAGCAAAAACATGGCTACCGGGTCTTCCTCCGCTACAGAAATGGTAGCCTGCTCCGAAACTATCTTGATGGTTTCTACACAATCATTCAGTGCTGTAATATTCTTTAACCCCGCTACAAGGCTTTTATGAACTTTGGCATCGTTCCCGTTTTGCAGATAGTTTTGCAGTTGCTGCGTGCCGCAGATATTTTCAACCGCCTTCTCCACAAAGGTATGGTTTGTGAGAATATCCTGCTGAATCTGGTAACTAATACTGGAAAAATAGGTCCCTGACTGTTTCTCCAGCGCCTGTGAGGAAACACCATAAAACAGGAAATTCATGGAGATCAGCGCCAAAAAACTGACCGCTAACATGAGGATAATCAGGGATTTCAATTGGATATGAGACAACTTGTCAAAACATCGTTTCAACCGCATACTAACCCCGCTTACCGAAATAATGACAAAATTTCCGATGCAATTCCATGTTAATACGTGTGAATTTTACTATATACTATTTACGTGAGAAATGCAATGACCAAAATTGTGGGGTGAATTTGGTGAGGAAACGTATGGTAGCTTGTATGCTGTGCGCTGGTTTGGTCCTGTCCATGGCTGGTTGCGGACAGAGCGGTGATAATCGGCCTGACAGGGTTCCCAACCGCAGCGAGGTGGATCCCCCACTCTCTCAGGGGGATACGATCAAAACCGATAATATCGAGGGAAGCAATACAACCAATAAGCCCAGTTCCGACTGGCCTTCCACCACCCAGCCGGAGGAATCTGCTGTGTTAAAAAATGATTTTTCTGCTTCCAGCCACAGCCTCCTGGAATCCCAGGTCGGATACAGCCGATACGGTTACAAGGCGGTATATATCCGTTCCGCTGTGGATCCCGGCGAAAAAAATACCTATGCCCAGTTCTCTCTCATTCGCGCTGAGGATGGACAAGCTGTCTATGAGGGAAAGGCTGTATATTGGGGCGCCAAATGGGACAGCTACTGGTGGACGGCTGATTTTTCCGCGTTTGAGGAGGATGGGGAGTACTTCGTCCGCATCCATAGCGATAAGGAAAATCTGGATTCCCAGGTTTTTTCTATAGGAAAACAGATTTTGACCGATTCCTCTATCCAGATGGTCCTATTCGATCAGCTGGATGCCCGCCGTTCCCCGGGAAAGCTTGGCTGGCGTGACAGCTCTACTGACGAACTCCGGGAGATCCAGGCCAACATTATCGCTATCCAGACCCTGTGCGATGTATATGACACCATATATGACAGCCTGTCATCGGTCAACCAGGAGAAATTGTTGGACAATATCCAATTCGGATGCCAGTACCTGCTGGCCCTCCAGGAAAAAACAGATGATCCCCTAACCAACGGCCGCTTCAGGCATGACTTGTACGATACCCAGTACAGCGCGCCTAAAATCCGCAACTGGTACGATACGGCCAACGCACTGGCCGCCTTGGCTCGGTGCTACCGGGTGATGAAAAACCATGATCCAGCGGTGGCTGAAACCTATAAGGCCGCTTTCGAACTGAGTTACGATTTGTGCGTCCGCCGCCCCTATTACCTGGAATCTGAGTTTACCCTGGAAGTACCGGACGGCCGGAAAGGAACCACTTCCGCCGCGAAAATCCGATATGGCATCACCAGCATGCTGTGGGAATTTCCTACGGAATTGCGTACCAGGGATCGGCTGATGTTTATGAAGGCCTGTACCGAAATGTATAAAGCTACAGGCGAAAAAGCCTATATGGAAAAGGCTCATGAGTTAGCCGGCCTTATTGCGGACCGGCAATATACCGATTACGAAGAGGCTCCTGACGGCTGTTACGGTATGTTTAAGGAATTTGACAACAACGAAACAGCCTTTATGGTGGATTGGTTACAGAGCTTCGGCCAAAATCTTGGCTGCATTCAGCCTACCGACCTGGAACCCTTTGTGGATTTGATCGCCTACGCCCCCAACAGCCCCGATGCGGCACGCTGGCATAACGTGATCACTACCTTTACCCAGGGCTATGTGAAACGTTCTGCCGGATTAACCCCCTTGGGGATTTATCCCGTCGCCACCTATATGGACGAGAAGAACGGCGGCGTCAAGTTCTTCCAATCTATTTCCCATGGCGCCAACAACCTTTACGGGCTCATGGGACGCAACATGACCATTTTGGGCAGCTATCTGAATGACAGCTCCCTCCAGCAATTGGCCCAGCGTAACGCTCAGTTTATTATCGGCCTGAATCCCGGTATGCCCAACGCGTATAAGGAAACCCAATGGACTTCCTATTCCTTTATCTATGGCCTGGGCAAGCGCAGCTTTAAGGGATTCTTTGGAGAAGGCAGCCAGTACACTCCCCCTCTGGGCAGCGGTATCAACGGCTTCACGGCGGCCCCCCAGTTTACAGAACGGCGCATCAGCGATGACCCCGATATGCCCAAAGGCATCCTTCAGGAAAATGGGCAGTATCAGTTCAATGAAGACTATTTGCCCCATGGCATGGCCTTTGTCAGCGCCGCTGTTATGAGCGAGGCTCCCTATACCCTGAGCCTGAAAACCCAGGACGGCGGTGTGGGCACAGCGGCCCAAGTAACCGCTCTGGTAGACGGCCAGGCCGTGGCTACATATGAAACTTCCGCGTCCGGAGATTTGACCATTAC
>CALWMQ010000087.1 GCA_944382025.1 uncultured Clostridia bacterium
TTTTGGAAATATTCAGATTGACCAGGGTATCCACAGAAAAATCCTGATCGGAAAATGCGGCCAGAAGCAGCCTTATAAAACCGGCGAATTGAGAAAGGGAGATAACTGGAGTTGATAGAATGCGGCGTTCCAGCTGTTCCCGGGAAATGTCGTTATAAAAGGTGATTAACTGCATAGCATCCTGGGAAAAAGGATGTGTCAGGAAAGCTGGCCCTGCCAGCAGCCGATAAAAGGTCCCTTCTAATGGAAAAAGAAACGAGGCATATATCTCCATATTATTAAAGGTGCACAGAACAGGATTTTTTCCCTCTTCCCGAAACAAGTCCTTATATTTCCCGTGAGCAAAATCAATAGGCCATTTGGCATTTTCATCTCGGATGGACAGGACAATCCTTTTTTGATTGTCCATAATCCAAACCGGGATTTTATTGCACTCAAATAAATAGTCTAATAACTGCATGGGATGATTGAAAAACTTTTGGAAAGCATTGGGCATAAGGGGAAAGCTCCTCTCCGGTTGCATGCTGAAAGCAACACTTCA
Organism: uncultured Clostridia bacterium; assembly: GCA_944382025.1. Lineage (GTDB taxonomy): Bacteria > Bacillota > Clostridia > Oscillospirales > Acutalibacteraceae > UMGS1623. Next base: position 542 of record CALWMQ010000087.1, read on the forward strand.
AAACGCAAATTGTTATATTTTATATATAGTATACCATACAGCTGCTAGGAAAGAAAACGATTTTTAACAGCCCGCGGATGATCTTATGGATTATTACAGGAAAGAAATCGGTAATTGCAGACAAATATTGAGGCTGCCATTTGAGAATAATCACTCAATTTAAGAATGGCATCCCTGGGAAATATACGGGGGCCTTGGAGCCGTGCCACGTAGGACAGCCAAAGAATTTGAACCTTTAGAGGTGTATCCTAATCACTCAAGGGCGTATCTGATCGGTTGGAACCCCTCCGCTTGCCATGCTGTTGGTTGGACAGGCATTTTATCCCTTCTCCTGCCAGACGAAGCCATAAAAATAAGCATCCGGCTAATAAAAGACGGATGCTTTTGCATTTTACGTATTGAGTAAATAGAAAGCCAGATTCAGGTAAGCGGCAAACAAGATCCATAACAGATAAGGAATCATCAGATAATAGGCAGCCAGGCTGATGTGTTTGAATCCAACCATGGTTAAAGTAACCAACGCGATGAGCAGCAGCAGCCAAAAAAAGGCGAACAACCGCCATTCCAGCCGGAAAAAGAAAAGCGGCCATAGAATATTGACAATAAGCTGTAACAGATACATTCTCAGGGGAGCGCTGCGGTCCAGGTCATCGCTGTGGTATACCAGATAGGCGGCGATTCCCATCAGCACATACAGGATGCTCCACACAACGGGGAATACCCAAGCGGGAGGGGTCAAGGGAGGTTTCACTAATTCATCGAAACTCATACCGCCGTTGAGCATACCGCCTAATGCCCCGCCAAGGAACCCGGCAGCCAAAGTGAGCAGGACAAAAAAGGCAAACGCTTTCAGATCAAATTTTCTGGAAGAGCTTCCGGTTGGCGTTCCTGATGCCGTAGACATACGATCACCTCAGATCATTCATATTTATACATAGTATGCCCGGCGGACTTTTTTTATAACCCAATGAAACCCATTCTGTCTTTTCGAAAAGACCGAAGGAACATAGCTGGGTGAAAACCGGTCAAGAAATGTATAAATACTGCGAAAAGCACCCTTGATCATAGGCGATCACATCACATTGAGGAAGGAATCCCTATTAGCGGAATGGGAAGTTTTCGTCCGCCTTTTTCAAAAGGCGGCGGGGTTCGGGGCAGCGCCCCGTTTAGAGCGGTAAAAAGAGAGACGCCCATATTATGGGAGCCTCTCTTCGCAAGAACCTTATTTACCATAGTAGCACTTCAGGTAGATTTCCTTCATTTCGCTCATCAAAGGATAACGGGGGTTGGCGCCGGTGCACTGGTCGTTGAAGGCCTGCTCTACCATATCATCCAAAGTATCCAGGAAGACCTTTTCATCGATGCCATAAGCCTGAATGGATTCTTTTACGCCAACCTTCTTCTTCAGATCCTCGATAGCCGCCAGGAATTTCTCAAATACTTCCTGATCGTTCTTACCGGTGATACCGCAGAAACGGGCAGCCTCAGCATACCGAGCCAGAGCATGAGGATACTGGTATTGAGGGAAGGTACCCATCTTTGTGGGAGCCTCCGCCGCGTTGTACCGCATGACATCGGTCAACAGGACAGCATTGGCAATACCGTGAGGCAGGTGATGGAAGGCGCCCAGCTTATGAGCCATGGAGTGGTTCAATCCCAAGAAAGCGTTAGCGAAAGCCATACCGGCCATGCAGGCGGCATCCGCCATTTTCTGCCGAGCAATGGGATCCTGAGCACCGTTTTCATAAGCAGACGGCAGATAATCGAACACATTTTTCATAGCCTTCAGAGCCAGGCCATCGGTGTAATCGCTGGCCATAATGGACACAAAGGCTTCCAGGGCATGGGTCAGCACGTCCACACCGGAGGCGGAAGTCAGGCCTTTGGGCTGACTCATCATGTTATCGGTATCCACAATCGCCATATTCGGCAGGAGCTGATAATCAGCCAAGGGGTATTTGACTCCGGACTTCTCGTCGGTAATAATAGCAAAGGGGGTAACTTCGGAACCGGTACCGGAAGAAGTAGGAATAGCCACAAAATAAGCCCTTGTACCCATTTCCGGGAAGGTGTACACCCTCTTACGGATATCCATGAAGTCCATGGCCATATCCTTGAAGTTCACTTCCGGATGCTCATACAGCACCCACATGATCTTGCCGGCGTCCATGGCGGAACCGCCGCCCAGAGCGATGATGACATCCGGCTCGAAGGCACGCATGGCAGCGGCGCCTTGGAGAGCGCAGCCCAGGGTAGGATCGGGGGCTACCTCATAGAAGCAGGTGTGCTGGGTGCCCATCTGATCCAGCTTGTCTTCAATCGGCTTGACATACCCATTTTTGTACAGGAAGGAGTCGGTAACAATAAAGGCCTTTTTCTTATGCATAACAGTGCCCAGCTCATCCAGAGCCACAGGCATGCAGCCTCTCTTGAAGTAAACCTTTTCAGGGGCACGGAACCACAGCATATTTTCTCTCCTCTCAGCCACGGTCTTGACGTTGATCAGGTGTTTGACACCCACGTTTTCGGAGACCGAGTTGCCGCCCCAGGAACCGCAGCCCAGCGTCAGGGAGGGAGTCAGTTTGAAGTTGTACAGGTCACCGATACCACCCTGGGAGGAAGGGGTGTTAATGAGGATCCGGCATGTTTTCATGGCAGCGGCGAATTTATCGATTTTCTCTTTTTCGGTTACCACATTGACATAGAGGGAAGAGGTATGGCCATAACCGCCGTCGGCAATCAGCTGTTCCGCCTTGGCGACAGCGTCGTCAAAATTCTTGGCTTTATACATGGCCAGCACCGGGGAAAGTTTCTCGTGGGCGAACTCTTCCTCGATGTCCACACTTTCCACTTCGCCGATCAGGATTTTGGTGCTTTCAGGGACATTTACATCCGCCAGGGCGGCAATGGTGTGAGCCTTCTGGCCAACAATCTTGGCGTTCAGGGAGCCGTTAATCAAAATTGTCTTCCGGACCTTCTCAGTTTCCTCCGGGTTCAGGAAGTAGCAGCCACGATAGGCAAACTCCTTCTTCACCGCGTCATAAACCTTCTGGTCCACGATCACAGACTGCTCGGAAGCGCAGATCATGCCGTTGTCAAAGGTTTTGGAATGGATGATGGAGTTGACAGCCAGCAGAATATCGGCGGAGGCATCGATGATAGCGGGGGTGTTGCCCGCACCTACGCCAAGGGCGGGTTTACCGGAAGAATACGCGGCTTTAACCATACCGGGGCCGCCGGTAGCCAAAATGATATCGGCTTCTCTCATAACCAGGTTAGTCAGTTCCAAGGACGGTACATCAATCCACCCAATAATGCCCTTGGGAGCGCCAGCGGCCACAGCGGCTTCCAGTACCACCTTAGCGGCGGCGATGGTGCATTTTTTAGCGCGGGGGTGGGGAGAAATGATAATACCATTGCGGGTTTTGAGGGAGATGAGAGTTTTGAAGATAGCGGTGGAAGTGGGGTTAGTAGTAGGGATAACCGCCGCCACCACGCCGATGGGTTCGGCAACCTTCTGGATACCGAAGGAAGGGTCGCTTTCAATAACACCGCAGGTCTTCGTATTTTTATAAGTATTATAGATGTATTCAGCGGCATAGTGGTTTTTGATGACCTTATCCTCCACCACGCCCATACCGGTTTCCTCTACAGCCATTTTAGCCAGAGGGATCCGCTGCTGGTTGGCGGCCATGGCGGCCTCATAGAAGATTTTGTCCACCTGTTCCTGAGTGTAGGTGGAGAAGATTTTCTGGGCTTCGCGGACTTCGGCCAGCTTCGCCTCCAAAGCCTCCACGCTGTCTACCAGGCCGGTAGCGGTGGTTTTTTCTTTTTTCTCCATGTTCTGACTCCTCCAATTCATTTGTCGGGCGTTTGTCATCTTCAGGGGATACATATGCCGGAAGATTTGTTATTTTTTTAACAACAACATTATAGGCGTTTTTTCGCTATCTGTCAACCCGGGTGATTTAACGATTTTACACCAAATTGAAACTAGCGATATAGGCAGAATACATAAAGGACTATTATCTATCCAAACACTATTGTTTTTTAAACAGTACTATGCTATATTGTTTATAGAACAGTAGCGACTCCCATCTTATAGAACAGTAAAGGAGCGAATACCATGCGGCAGAACGAATTTTTACAGGAGCTGGAAACCGGACTGTCCGGGCAGCTTCCCACTGACGAGGTAAAGGATATCCTGACAGATTACCGCAGTTTTTTCGCCAGCGGGGTAGGGGAGGGCAAAAGTGAAGAGGACATCTGTACCCTGTTAGGGTCACCGGCGGCGCTGGTACGTTCCCTTACCGGCACGGAGGAACAGCCTCAACAGGCTGTTCCGACACAAACAACGGGTATTCCTCACGCTCCATTGGGAAAACGTGTGGCCGCCACGCTGATTGATCGGCTGGTGCTGGTGCTGGTATATGGGGCGGTGCTGATCCCCTTTATCATTTCCTATTTTTCCGCCCAGAGCGAGATGGCCGCCACTGGACCCACGGTTGGGATGACCTTGGCCCCAGGGCCGCTTTTGATGACAGTTGTTCTATTGATCGGCTTGCCATTTTCTCCGCTTACCCTGCTCCCCTTTACCGTAGTGGTCAGCCTTCTGGTCAACTTCGTCCTGTGGCTGTTGGATATGGGCCCGGGGACTATCATTGGCATTGTACCGCTCTTTTATGTTTTGCTGTTTGCCCTTTTTTCTCTGTACAAGCCGGTGGTGGAAAGCCTTTGCCACGGCCAGACGATCGGTAAGCGGCTGATGCGTATCCGGGTAATAGGTTTGGATGGGCAGCCGGCTGCCGTTTCCGCTGTCTGGCGGCGGGAATTGTTAGGAGATATTCTGCTGGGTACTGTAACATTGGGGATTACGCCTTTGGTTTCCGCCTGCCTGGCGGCAGGGAAATCCGGGCGCAGCTTGCCGGACCGGATTGGGGATACCGTGGTTGTGGAGACGGATCCCCCCCGAAAGCCATAGGAGGACAACGTGGATACACAACTGAAAAAAGGGGTGCTGGCTATGTGCATCCTGTTTCAGATCCGGAACCAGGAAGAATACGGCTATGAGATTCTTCGCCGGGTGCAGGCGGCCTTTCCGGACGTTTATGACGGGTCTGTATACGCGGTATTAAGGCGCCTGGGGTCGGAAGGATACGCACAGACAATCCTGCGGCCATCCGAAAGCGGCCCGCCGCGGAAATATTACCGTATTACCGCCTCGGGGCAGCAACTTTTGCAAAACTATTTGGACGACTGGCAGGATTTGCAGCGGCAGGTACGGTCTCTGGGAATCCCATAAATCGTGGCGCTGGATAGGGGAACGGAGGAACATAGGAAGAACGGAGCAAAGTGTATGGGATCCTCCAAGCTCCTCCAGAATAGGATCCTGATCCGCGATGCACAGGACACAGTAAGTTTTCGCTCGCCTTTTTCAAAATGCAACACCTGGGAGCGCTCGCGGGGCGGGAAACAGGGAGCGGTAGGGGGTACCGCGGTCAAAACCGGCAGCCGCGAGCGCGGTGCAGGTTGGCTTAGGGAATCGCAAGGGAAGGAGGCGGCGAGGGGCAAGGCCCTCCGTCGCCCTCCGTAGAGGGCACAACCTATCCTGCCTCATACAATCCCCAAAAGACATCTAACGCCGCTTGAACATTGATGTGGGCTTTTTGGCCAGCTAAAGCGGGCGGCAAACAGGTTCCTGTTTGCCGCCCGCTTTTCCGGCATATACACAATAGACGATTATTCGTATGCTACAACGTCCACCCATTTCATGAGGAAATCCCTTTCTTCGGGGATATTCTCGGCCAAACGGGCCGCGGCCATAATGGGGAGCCAATCCTGCACGTATTTTTTGGACGTTTTGGTTTTTTCACAGAAAAGATCCAAATATTTATCTGCCATCTCCGGATACTTCAGCTTCAGCAGCAGATAGGTTTTTCCCACATCGGCGCTGGCGTTTCCCTGGCGAGCGGCGATCCAGTCCACTACATAGGTGCCTTTTTTGCTCAGGATGATGTTGTCGGGGGTAAAATTGCCATGGCACAGCTTGGTGTGTTTAGGCATGCTGTCCAGGCGGGTGAGCAACTCATATCTTTTGACATCGTCAATGCAGTCCAGATCGTTAATCAGCCGGTTGAGCTTATCCTTCAGCTTGCTCAGCTTGGGGGTGCTCTTGGAGTGAATCTCCAGCTGGATATCCAACATTTGTTCCATATATTTATCCAAGTTGGCGGGATCGGCTTTCATGCGATCCGCCAAGGTCTCACCCTCGATCAGATCCATATGGATAGCCCAGCGGTTACCGATGACCGATACCTCATGGATGACCGGCACCCGGAGCCCGGTAGCTTCTACACGAGAATGGGTCAGGGCCTCGTACAGTGCGTTAGTTTTGGCAACGCCTTCCTTGAACAGCTTAACGCACATATTACCAACTTTGTACACGTCCACCATTTCACTGCTGGCGATCAAATTGTTCAGTTCCATACATCAATAACTCCCTTCGGGGCGATGGGTTCCCCACAGATTGAATCTATTACTGTCCAGAGGATTGTAATAGGGATTTGATAAACATCCATCCATATTATACAACTTTTTTGTTTAATGTAAAGTGGGTTTTATGAAAAAGATGAAAAAATTCACGGCTTTGTAACATGTAAGGAGAACTTTATTTCAATCTTCATAAATTTCTTTTTCAGAACTTATTATATTTCCCCAAATCCTTATTATAGACAGCGACAAAAAACGAGTGGGAAGCCACCGTATGTGGTTCATCCTGGACTGCAGGGATCCGTAGACGGATAAAAAGGTCTTCCTGATACAGCGAATCAGGACTATTTATTCCAGGAACCCATAGGGATGCTGTTGTATGCGCCTCCCACAATTTTTAATAAAATGACACAGCGCTGTGGAGGAAGAAACTGGTCTGGCGGATCTTTGGGGATATGATATCAAGGCAATCTTGACTTTCCGGGGAAAAAACGTATACTCATTTACAGACAAGCTGAATGGGAGGGGATACTATGTGGTATATATCCCGTCATAGTCGGAAAAAAGTTAAAAAGGTCCGGTTGCGCTGGGTTCTGAAAGGGATCGGGCGCTGCTTCGCCGTGCTGGGAGTCACTGCTTTGGGAGGGGTATTGTGTGCTTTCGGCGCCATTACGGTAGTGTGCAAAGGACCCAGCCCTTCCGCCCGGGATTTGCTGGTTACGACCATGATGGAAACCAGTGCCGCGAAATTTATCCCCCGCCTGTATTTTTCCGAGGCCGAGATCCAGAATATCCTTCAGAAAAATACGGTTGTAGAAGGGGAAGCCCAGACCGAGGCACCGGAAAGCTTTGCCCCGCCGGAGACGGAGATGCCCAAGGATACCATTGAAGTGTTCGATGTGACAGGCTCTACCTATATGGGAAAGATGATGGTGGTACATGACCCGTCCAGGGTAAAAGTAGCATCCATTGAGACCTTCGGCCCGGAGGTCAGAGGACTGCGGGTGGAGGAATTCGCCAAAAAATACAATGCGGTGGCTGCTGTGAACGGAGGGGCGTTCCAGGATACCAACGGTGTGGGAAAAGGGGGGCAGCCCCTGGGCTTGATTATCCGGGACGGAAAATTCCTGTTGGGGAACGCCTCTACCCGGGTCTCCATTATCGCTTTTGACCAGGAAAACAGGCTGTTGGTGGGTCGGATGACCGGACAGGAGGCCATGGACAGGGGGGTACGGGACGCTGTCAGCTTTGGCCCCGCCTTTATCATCAATGGGGAACCCTTAGAAGTTTCAGGCAGCGGCGGCGGGCTGAATCCTCGGACAGTGATCGGGCAGCGTGCGGACGGAGCTGTTTTACTGCTGGTTATCGATGGGCGCCAGGCCCATAGTCTGGGAGCCACCTATAAGGATTGCATCCAGGTGATGATGGATTATAAGGCCATTAATGCCGCCAATCTGGATGGAGGCTCCTCGACCATTATGGTATATCAGGGCGAAGTCCTGAACAGCTGCGCCTCCATGTACGGATCCAGGGCGATTCCTACCGCGATCATTGTAGAATAACGGAGGACGGATAATGGGTATATCGGAAAAAGACAAGCCGGCGGCCAGTCGGCAAATGCCTTTGGCGCCCGGCCTCAGTGAGCAGGACACCGTTACGACTGGAAAACCTTCCAAATTCCGCCATTGGTTTGCGGTAGGGCTGTCTGTGTATTTCGTTCTTCTGTTGGCGGCCGGCGGGATAGCCGTATTCTTCCTTTGGAAACACCTGGAGGCTTATGAGGCGCAAAGCCCGGCTACCGCTGTTTCCCGTTATGTGGACTGGATACAGCGGGGAGAATGGGAAGCGATTTATGCCCAGTCTGACTTTGAACCGGACAGGCTGAATACGAAAGAGCAATATATGGCCTATCTGGCTTGCCTGTACAATGGGGAAAGGGAGAGTATGCGTACGGCGGAACGGGTGTCGGACCAGCCGGATACCAAACAGTATAATCTGTACATGGGAGACCGGAAGGTTACAACCCTGACCCTATATCCGGAAGGAACAACCTGGAGGGTGGAAACCGCCTTGACCTATCAGGAGCCGGTGGTATTGACCGCCAGCCCGGAGATTCAGCTGACGGTCAATGGGGTGGCAATGACGGATTTGGGGATTGAACCGGTTGAGGTGGGGGAAACCTATTTTGACGGGCCTAGGGATGCCGCCCTTTTCCCCCATATGCGGCGATATACCGTGGAGGGGCTGCTGAACCCACCGGAAATTACCGCTGCCACAGCGGATGGGCAGGAAGCGGTACCGGTTGAGGAGGAAGACGGTACATTATTTTATTATCCCGGCAATCCGGATGAACAGCAGGAAATGCTGGAACTGACCGAAAAGGCCGCCAAAGCTTACACACAGTATTTCAGCAAGGACGCGCCCAAAGCGGATATCCTGAACAGAATCTATAAGGATACCCCTTTGTATGACGCGGTAAAGCAGAGCAGCAATTACTGGTATGGCCCCCATAGCTCTTTTAGCTACCAGAGCTTTCATATATATAATCTTCAGCAGTACACTCCAGACGATTTTACGGTGGAAGTGGCTATGGAATATGCGGTTCGGTTTTATACCACCCGGGTATACCCGCTGCATTACCGGATGCGTTTTCTGCGTATCGATGGGGAGTTCCGGCTGGTGAGCATGGTTGCGGATGATAAAGTACCGGAGAATATGACCGCCAAAAAATAAACGGCAGTCTGTCTTGGGATGCAATGGGGAGCCGTGGCCGGATATACGGCCGCCTGGCAAATCTCCTTCCAAGTGAAGTTTTCGCCCGCCTTTTTCAAAAGACAACCCTTGGAAGCACCTGTCTGTGGGGCGGAAAACAGCGAGCCGGGGATGGCGCCGCGGTCAAAACCAGCAGCCGTGAGAGGGGCGCAGGTCGGTTTTGAGAACCGCAAGGGAAGGCGTGGCCCAGAGGCAAGGTTCTCGTTTTTATCCGGGTGGAGAGAGTAGGAGAGAGTATTTGTTAAAAAATTATGAAATGTTAGAGAAATTGGTTTTTCCCTCTTGATTTTTTTGATTTAGGGATTAAAATAGTCTTAGCACTCAGATAAGAGGAGTGCTAAAATTGGTAAATTACTCTAAGGAGGATGAAAGTTATGACGATGAAACCTCTGGCCGACAGAGTGGTCATCAAAATGGTGGAAGCAGAGGAAACCACAAAGAGCGGGATTATCCTGGCGGGTTCGGCTAAGGAAAAACCCCAGGTGGCTGAAGTGGTGGCGGTAGGCCCCGGTGGCAATGTGGACGGTAAAGACGTGACTATGTACGTCAAGGCCGGCGACAAGGTGATCACCAGCAAATACTCCGGCACAGAGGTCAAGATGGATGGCGTGGAATACACCATTGTCCGTCAGAGCGACATCCTTGCCATAGTAGAATAATTTCAGAATTTTAGGAGGAAATCATCATGGCAAAACAGATTCTGTTCGGGGAAGATGCCCGTAAGGCCCTGCAGTCCGGTGTGGATCAGCTGGCCAATACCGTCAAAATCACCCTGGGGCCCCGGGGCCGCAATGTGGTGCTGGATAAGAAATTCGGCGCCCCCCTCATCACCAATGACGGCGTGACCATTGCCAAGGAAATCGAGCTGGACGACGCGTTTGAAAACATGGGCGCTCAGCTGGTCAAGGAAGTTTCTACTAAGACCAACGATGTGGCTGGTGACGGCACAACTACAGCTACCCTGCTGGCACAGGCCCTGATTCGGGAGGGCATGAAAAACGTGGCCGCGGGTGCTAACCCCATGGGCGTCAAGAGAGGGATCCAGGCCGCTGTGGACGCTGTGGTGGAAGAGGTCAAGAAGAATTCCAAGAAGGTCAGCGGTTCTGAGGATATCGCCAGCGCCGCTACCATCTCCGCTGGGGACGCTGTCATCGGTAAGCTGATTGCTGAGGCTATGGAAAAGGTGTCCGCTGACGGCGTTATCACTGTAGAAGAGTCCAAGACCGCTGAGACCTACACCGAAGTGGTGGAAGGCATGCAGTTTGACCGGGGCTATATTACCCCCTACATGGTGACCGATACCGATAAGATGGAAGCGGTTATCGATGACGCTTACCTGCTGATTACTGATAAAAAGATCTCCAACATTCAGGATATCCTGCCTCTGCTGGAGCAGATTCTGCAGGCCGGCAAGAAACTGGTGATTATCGCCGAGGATGTGGAGGGCGAAGCCCTGTCCACCTTGATTGTCAATAAGCTGCGCGGCACCTTTACCTGTGTTGCGGTCAAGGCTCCCGGCTTCGGTGACCGCCGCAAGGAGATGCTCCAGGATATCGCTATCCTCACTGGCGGCCAGGTAGTGTCCGAAGAACTGGGTCTGGAGCTGAAGGAAACCACGATGGATATGCTGGGCCGTGCCCGCCAGGTGAAGATCCAGAAGGAAAACACCATCATCGTTGACGGTGCTGGCGACGCGGATCAGATTAAGTCCCGTGTTGGCCAGATCCGTGCCCAGATCGAGACCACCACTTCCGATTTTGATCGGGAGAAGCTGCAGGAGCGGCTGGCCAAACTGGCTGGCGGCGTAGCGGTTATCAAGGTTGGCGCCGCTACCGAAGTGGAAATGAAAGAGGAGAAACTGCGCATCGGAGACGCCCTGTCCGCCACAAAGGCCGCTGTGGAAGAGGGCCTGGTTGCCGGCGGCGGCGTGGCGCTGATCAAT
>CALWMQ010000088.1 GCA_944382025.1 uncultured Clostridia bacterium
CAGAAGGTTCCACCGCCTTGACCCCTTCCCGATCTAAGGGGCTCAAAATTGCTACTCTGGTTCTGCTGCTTCTGGCTGCCGGGTTGACGGTCGCCGCTCTTCTGCCCCATTCCCTGCTGCGCAACCCGGAAACAGGCAGCCTGACAACAGGGTCACCCTTCGTCAATGGTTTAATTCTACTGATTGCCCTGCTGTTTTTTATCCCTTCTGTCATTTATGGGCGGGTTGCCGGGACCTACAAAGGGGAAAAGGATATCTGCTCCCAGCTGGAAAACAATATGTCCATCATGGGCGGCTATATCGCCCTGGTGTTTATTGCCGCTCAGTTTATCAGTTTCTTTAACTACAGCAGGCTGGGAACCATTCTGGCTCTCAGCGGTGCGGAATTCCTCCGCTCCACCGGAATCAGCGGGCCGTTACTGATGTTCCTATTTATCCTGTTAACCGCCCTGGTCAATTTGGTCATGGGTTCAGCCTCCGCAAAATGGACCATTCTGGCACCGGTATTTGTTCCCATGTTCATGATGCTGGGTTACAGCCCGGCCTTAACCCAAGTCGCTTATCGGATTGGGGATTCCTGCACCAACCTGATTTCCCCCATGATGTCCTATTTCGCTATGGTAGTGGTATTCGCCAAGAGATATGACCGTCAGGCAGGTATTGGTACCCTGATTTCGATGATGCTTCCTTATAGCTTGCTGTTCCTGCTGGGCTGGTCGGTGCTGCTGGTTGTCTGGATGGTAGCCGGTCTCCCCTTAGGCCCGGGGGCCGGCCTGTTTCTGTCATAGCTCACTTCCTCTTTGTGGGACAGACTGCGCGTAAGGGACGCTCAGAAACACCCCTGATCCTGTATCCCTATTTTCAACTTATTCCACCTTTTTCATAGTATCCCCCTGGGATCACCGGGCAAACTTCTTTTGAAGTACAGAGGAATGACGTGAGGGGAACTATGAAAAAACAACTTTTAACCCAGGCAAAATGTACGTTAGGCATTTTTGTCATCGGCGGAGCTGTGTATAATCTGATCGAAATTTTATGGCGGGGTTACACCCATTGGTCCATGTTTCTGGTCGGCGGCGCGTGCTTTCAGATCATCGGTAAAATTCATACCTGGTTCCGCACATGGAGCATAGCCCGTCGATGCTTCCTGTGTTCGGTAGCGATTACGGTGATAGAATACTGCAGCGGCTGCCTGTTCAACCTGAAAATGAAACTGAATGTCTGGGATTACACGGATATGCCTTTTAACCTTCACGGACAAGTTTGCCTACTCTACAGCGTTTTGTGGGGCGGATTGAGCCTGATTGCCCAACCAGCCTATCGCCTGTTCCATCATAAACTAACAACCGGCTCCTTTTTCCCGGTTAAGGAAAAGGGGCCGGTTGCATGGCTCGATAAAGATAAGAAGGCTATTTCAGAGCCGGGCCTGCGGTCGGCTTGACCCGTGCTTTGTATTCCCTGCAGTATGTTTTCATCGGGCACTGACCGCATTGAGGGGAACGCGCCTCACAGACTTCCCGCCCAAACAGGACCAGACGATGACAGAAGCTGTTGCTTTCCTCGGGAGGCAGCAGCTTTCTCAGTTCCATCTCTACTTTTTTAGGATCCTTGGTATCACATAGGCCCAGGCGGTTACTGATCCGGATACAATGGGTATCTGCTACCACCACGCCGGGAGTTCCGAAAATATCCCCGCAAACCAGATTGGCAGTTTTCCTGCCCACGCCGGGAAGTTTCACCAGTTCCTCTACTGTATGAGGAATCTCTCCATGATACTGATCCCGCAGGGTACGCGCCAAAGCCACAATATCCCTGGCTTTGGTTTTATACAGGCCGCAGGAATGGATATATCCTCCCACTTCTTCCTCCGAAGCCACAGCAAAAGCCTCCAGATCCGGATAACGTTCAAAAAGGGCAGGAGTTACCATATTCACCCTGGCGTCAGTGCATTGGGCTGACAGCCGCACGGCAACCAGCAGCTGAAACGGATCAGTATAGGTCAGTGAGCAGATGGCGTCCGGATACCGTTCTTTCAGCGCTTCCACAGCGGCCAGCGCAATAGATTTTTTAGTCATGAGAAATCACGCCTTTCTGGAAACAAATCGGGTTCAACTGTCTCCTATTCAGTGCCGGCGGCAACGTCCAGTCGCGCCTTTTCCTTTCAGGAAAAATCCGTCCTGGATCAGGGGCAGATATGACCCCGACCGGGAGATCCGCTCAACCGGTTCGGGTGCGACAGCCCGAACCGCCTGTTTATGAGACGGTGATATAGGGTTCCCACGCGGCAAACCGTTTTTCTCCGATCCCCTCAACCTCCATGAGTTCCTCAATCGTATCAAATCCCCCATGGGTTTCTCTGTAGGCCAGGATTCTTTCCGCAATGACCTCTCCTACCCCGTTCAAGGTCATCAGGGTTTCTTTATCCGCCGTATTCAGATTGATTTTTCCCACACCGGGAACCTCTGAATCAGAGCTTTCCCCTGCGCTTGTATTATCCAAAGTGGTAACTGTTATATTGGGAGACATGTCGGACGGCGGAAGGGGATACTGCCAAGGAGTCGTCTGAGCCGTTTCGCCCGAAGGAATGGACGTCGGGTAAACCGTTGTCACCGGGGCCATATCCGGGGTGCCAATGACCGCCAACAGGCAGGTCAAGACAACCAGCAGAGCAGCGGCAGCCCATAAAATCCATTCCTTGCTTTTGAACACCCCTCTCACCCCTCTTCCGCCTATCATTGTAACGCAGGGCGGACAAAGGCGGCAAGATTTACCAGGCATTCGTTATGTGAACGTTTTACACATATTTCCCGGGAAATCCTCGGGTTCATATATATCGGCGCCGGGTAGGAATCATATATTCCATACCGGAATCCACAGGGGCGGCCTCTGGACGGGATACAGGCGCTGTCTGAGTGGAAGCGGCGGCACGGGCCGAGGGCATAGCGCCAAAATAATCCGTTACCCCCTGGGTCACCGCCTGCATCAGCTTGTCCTGATATTCAGGATTTTTTAAGCATTCCATATCTGTGGGGTTGCTTTGGAAGGCGCATTCGATCAAAACAGAGGGCATATCAAAAATAGAACGGGTCATCAACAGTGTTCCCCAGGCCACGCCTTCCGAGCGCGGCGATGTGTTGGGCTTCTGGCTGACCCCCGCCGCTTTACAGATCTCGCAGTTTTTCGGATTATGCCGCCCGACACCGTACTGGATTTCCAGCGCGTGCATCCGGTCGTAAATAAACTTGCCGGCCGTATAGCCATACTCACTGTAGTAATGCACAGATGCCCCGGTCGCCTTGGCACTGGCAACGCCATTCATGTGGACACTGATAATCAGATGATATCCTTTATTATGGGCCAAGGCGGGCCGGTCTTCCAGCTCCAGAACCACATCGGCGGTACGGGTCATGGTCACCTCAGCTCCCAGCGCTTCCAGCTTGTCCCGAAGGGTAAAGGCATAGGCCAGATTCAATTTTGCCTCTGCCGGCTTTTCTGTGGGACCGCCGTGACCGGGATCCAGCAGGATCCGAACCCCATCCAGGCGGCCGCCGCTGGTTGAAGCCGGGTTCAGGAACGAAATCTGCAGATTTCCCTCGTTATCCCACACCTCGGAAAAACCATAAAACGCCCCTTTATTCTTCAGGTGCAGCCGTAGGATATAGGTATATCCTTCTCCCTTAATCCATTCGGCGGACTGGATCAGAGGGCTGCCGGAGAAGTCCGGCGTACCTTCTACCGCGGAAACATAATAAAACGTGATATCCACATATTCCGCGGTCTGGCCATAGTTGGAAATAGAATAATGTGGTTCCCGGTCGGTGGTATCCCGGTAATATTTTTGGGGAGCTTGCTTGACGTTAAAGGGAATCCTCCACTGTGCACTAATGGTTAAAATCGTGTGGGATTTGCTCACTTTTCCCTGGGCGCTGATAGCGTTCGCTTTAAAGTCCTCCGCTTTATACAGGGCGGCATCTTTGGTATATACTCTCCGCCCGGAAACGGTCTGATAATACTGGCGCCCGGTCGAAGCATCGGTTACAATCCCCACATAGGCGTCGGTAGACCCCTTAGGAAGATAAGCGTTATACGGCCTGGAGTAATCATCGGTCGTACTTCCCTCAAAAGTTTCCGCATAGTCGGAGGTCACTACCACCACCGACCCGCTGGTTACCTTTTCCCCGGTCCCCAGAGTAGGCGACAGGGTTTTCAGGCCGTCGATCACTCCAGGCAAATCGGTTTCCGGCAGATTGGTACCGCTGTCCGGCAGGGCGTTAACGGTAATCGATCCGCCTTTTTTGGTTTCAGTAAGGCCGTTGTAGCTGGCGGTTACTGACACAGCGCCCAGATTCTGTTCCTGGCCTATCTTTCCGTCGGGAAGGGTATATTCCCCGGAATAATTCACAAACTCTGATTCCTCGCCGGAGTCATTCTCGTCATCCTTGATTGGAGCGGCCTTCATGGAAATTTTCTGCCCGTTGATGGTAGCCGTGACCGAGGCGCCCTTCCTGGCCACCGCGCCCAATACCACCACACTGCCGCCCTCCAGGTTCATATCAGCGGCTGGCGCCACGCTCTGCAGCACCACCACCTGATAGGTAATCTTATATACCACTTTCTTCCC
>CALWMQ010000089.1 GCA_944382025.1 uncultured Clostridia bacterium
TGCCGCTTGAAGGCCAGCTGGAGCATCCGATCCAGCAGCTTGTCAAAGGGGATGCCGGCAGCCTCCCATAAATAGAAGGCCAGGGAACCGGGGATGGTGTTGATCTCGTTGACCCACAGCCCGCCGTTTTCCATGTCGTTGAGGAAGTCGATCCGGGAGACGCCGGAACAGCCTAAAACCTGGAAGGTTTTCACAGCCAGATCCTGTACCTGTTTGGTCAGGTCCTCGGGAATATCCGCTGGGCACCGGCGCTTGAGGCTGGACATGCCCCCGGATTTTCCGCTGGCTTTCCCGGATTTTCCGCCGCTCAGGTATTTATCCTTATAACTGAGGATTTCATCACTGCCTACCGGTTCCTCACAGGCGGAAGCCTGAGCCTCGTCCTGATCTCCCAGCACGGCGCAGTTGATCTCCCGGAGATGTTCAACCGCTTTCTCCACCAGCACCCGGGACGAAAAACCTAAGGCTGTGTCCATGGCCGCACTCAGAACTGTCCGATTAGCGGCCTTGGTAATGCCCACCGAGGAGCCCAGGTTCACCGGCTTGACAATGACCGGATACCCGATTTTTTCCTCAATTTCATCCAGTACAGCAGCGCTGTCCGCCACATACCGGCGACCTGTATACTGCAGAGCGTCCAGTACCGGGATACCGGCCTGTTTGAGAGCGGCTTTCATCAGGTATTTGTCCATGCCTACCGCCGAGGAGGTCACATCACACGCCGCATAGGGGACTCCCAGCATTTCCAGCATTCCCATGAGGGTGCCGTCCTCCACATTCGTGCCGTGTACGACCGGCAGCGCCACCTCAAAGCTGTCCAGAATATTATTTCCAAATTTTTTCATGGGATACCGCACCAGGTCGACACCATGGGCCCCGGGAACCAGCAGCACCCGGGTCGCGGCATCCAGGCAGGCTTTCATATCCTTATAGCTATCGATCTCTCCCATGTGGAGGCCGGTATAGAAATGATTATTTTTAGAGATATACACAGGGATAGGGGCATATTTAGACCGGTCCAGGGCGGAATAGGCCTGGATCCCCGAGATAATGGATACCTCATGTTCCACACTCCGGCCGCCGAACAGGACAGCTACCTTGGTTTGCATATATCAGCACACCTTTCATTGAAAGTTGGGATCAGAAATTATCTGGCAGATCATTTTCCAATAACACAATGCGGGGACCGGTGACAGGGATAGTCTGCAGATGGGCCAGCCCATCCTGAAGAGTCTTTGCCACATACAGGTTTTCCTCCGGGAAACCGCCTGCCAGCAGCCCTTCCCGCAGGGGCGGGGCCTGCTTTTCGCCGACCAGTATGGCGTAGTCGCAGCAGCCGGCGGCGTACTCGCCCAGTTCCCGGTTCAAGGCATCCTGCCGGTCTCCCAGCTCTACCATCCCGGGCGTAACCAGTACCCGCTGGGCTTCAAACCCCTTGAGCACATCCAAAGCGCTGCGGAACCCCGCCGGATTGGAATTGTAAGCGTCATCAATGAAACCGTTAGGCAGAAGCTGGAGCCGATGTTCTACCGGTTTCAGCATCCGTACAGGATATACCAGCTCCCCCAGGGGAATTCCCAGGTGTACCGCTACGGCGATGCAGCCCGCCAGGTTCTGAATATTGTGGGCGCCAAGCAGTTTGGTGGTAAACCGTTGAGATTCCCCCGTAGCCGTCACGGTAATGGTAAAGGAACAACCGGAATGGTCAACCGCTACATCGGAGGCAGTTACATCGCTGCGGTTGAGGCCGTAGGTGGTCATGGGGGCGGCGAATCCTCCCTCGCCAAGACGGGCGCGGATGTATTGATTATCGGCGTTGGCAAATCCCCGGCCGTCGGCGGGCAGGGCGTCCATCAGCTCAAATTTGGTACGTATAATATTCTCCACCGTTTTAAATGTTTCCAGATGCTGTTCCCCGATGGAGGTAAGCACCCCGTACCGGGGACGCACCAGGTCACAGATTTCCCGGATATCCCCGGGATTTTTGGCACCCATCTCCGCAATGAAAATCTGATGGGAAGGACGCAGCTGCTCCCGGATGGTCCTGACCACCCCCATGGTGGTATTATAGCTTTCCGGTGTCATGAGCACGTTGTATCGGGCGCTGAGGAGGGCGTGGAGAAAGGTTTTGGTGCTTGTTTTCCCGTAACTGCCGGTGATGCCAATGACCGTCAGGTCAGGCTGTTGGGCCAGGCGCCGGGCCGCGTCCTTTACATAACCGGCGGCGATGTGTTTCTCCAGGGGAGTGTTGATGGTGTTGGCCGTCAGCGTCCACAGCCAGATGACCAGAGAGAACAGGGCGGTAAAGCCCACGCACCGTCTCCAGCTAAGGAAAAAGCAAGCGGCGGACACGGCTGCCAGCAGTAAAATCTGGGTTCCCAGCAGCCTCCATACCCGATGGGTGAACACAAGGGGCTTTTTCGCTTTTTTAGGAAGGTTTAGCAGGGCAGTGGCCAGCAGTACCGCCGCTGAGACCAAATAAGCGTACCGCTCCGGCAGGTACATGGCCGGAAGCAGCAGGGCGGGGAGAAGCCGTTTCCAATTGACCAGGTTATTTTCGTTCTCCCTGCACCATTTCCGATACCGTTCGTTCCGATAGGAATTAAGCTGCAGCATATGGGTAAAATACAGGGACTGGGTGATAAAATTGGCCGCACAGAAGCACAGCAGCAACCCTTTCAGAAGCAGTTCCACCCGAAAGTCCTCCTTTTATGGATAGGTTGTTTTTCTCCGAGCCGGAGAAAAGGGGACCAGACAGCCTGTGAAACCCTAGGGTCGCCCTTATAGAGTCACAGGTAGGGCATGCATGTGGGAGATCACCCGATAAAGGAATCCAGCACACGGCTGCATTGGCCCCAGCTGTCGGCGAAGGCATAATGGCCGCCCTTGAGCGTGACCAAGCCTGCGTCAGGGATCAATTTTTCCATGGTTTTCCCATCGGATAGGGGAGTAGCGGTATCATTTTCACCCCAGATCAGCAGGGTAGGAATGGGGATCCGGGGCAGCAATGCCGTCAGATCCTCGTTAACCGCCAGGACCATGGATTGACGCATAATCGGGCTGGCCTGCTGATAATCGGCGGATCCGAATTTTTTTCTGGCCTTTTCCACTGCGTCGGGAAACAGGGAACGGATACCCGGCAGACGGAAAAACCATTTGGCCGCCTTATAGGTATACACCCGGACATAATAAGAAAAACCGTGACGGGGCTTGATGCCCGCCGAATCCAGGAGGATGGCCTTTTCCGCCGTGAAGGGCAGGCTCTCCCGGGCAAGGAGTTTGATGAGAATACGGCCGCCGTTGGAATGCCCCATGACAATCAGGCGGTCCAGCTGAAGCGTATGGATGAATTGGAGGACAAAATCCGCATAGTCATCCACGTTCCATGGTACGGACGGTTCCTGGGAACCGCCGAAACCAGGCAGATCCGGCACGACCATCCGGCAGCGGGAGGAGAGGTGATCAGTGATGAGGTGATACAGACTGCCGTCCACGCCCCATCCATGGAGCAGAAGTACGGTTTGGCTGTTGTCCCGGGGGCCTTGATCCAGGTAATGGACCCGCAGGCCATTCACCGTTATTTCCATGTATCCCCCTCCTTCAGTATACCTGTGCATAAGCCTAAAAAGTATACCATAATTTGCCGGAAAAAGCAATGTTCCCGGCATGAGAAATCCCCTTCTTTATACCTATGCGGCAGGGGCTGTCCCTTTGCACTCTTTTCTAGTATGAACCAAAATTGGCGAAAATAGCCGCAGGGGCAGGCTGTATCTAAAGAAAAAACCTCCCGCTATCTGGCGGGAGGTCACACTATAACAGCAGCTGTTCGGAAAAAAGCACCGGGCAACAAATTTTCTTACCTTTTTCAAACAGCAACGTCTGGGAGTACCCGCGGGGCGGGAAACAGCGAGCAGGGATTGACGCCACGGTCAAAACCGGCGGCTGCGCTTGCGGCCCACGGCGGCTTTGGGCGCTGTAAGGGGAGGTGTAGGGGGGCAAAACCCGGTCATGCCTTCCGGAAAACGAAACACTACCGCCAACCAGCTGCTTTAAATTCAAGCACCCCAGAAATGCCGGGAGCTTTTAACCTTGATACTCCACAATATCAATCGACGTAATCACCACATCTTCTTCCGGTTTATCGGAACTGTCGGTTTTGACCTTACCGATGGCCACTACCACATCCATGCCCTCAAAGACCTGTCCGAATACCGTGTGACCGCCGCTTTGGCGCCACGCTCCATCCAGGGTCAGATTCCCTCCGTACTGCTCATATAATTTCCATACCTCATCCGGGATTTTATCGGCCTCCAGGGGAATACCGTTCATCTGGGCCAAAACGCTGTAATATTGTTTCCAATTGGTAATTTTCTGTTCCTTTAAAATATCCGGGTCTTCGTTTTCAAACGCTTCCTGATAGGATTGAATATTCTCCTTAAAATCGTCCGGCAGCGCCTGGTTGATAAAGAACTGGCTGCCATTGGTATTGGGGCCGGCGTTAGCCATGGACAGGGCCCCGGTGATATTCAGCAGCTTTGGATCAAATTCATCCTCAAAATCCTTACCCCAGATGCTTTCACCGCCGCGGCCGGTTCCTTCCGGATCACCGCCCTGGATCATAAAATCCTGAATCACCCGGTGGAAGATAAGGCCATCATAGTACCCGTTTTCCGCATGGGTCATAAAATTCTGTACCGCGTTAGGAGCGGCTTCAGGAAACAGGCGGATGGAGATATCCCCCATGCTGGTGTGCATAACAGCGATTTTTTCGCCGATTGCCGGCTTTTCCAGCTGAAATCCGTAGTCCTTATCCGGATAGGCCGTATTGATAGCAGCGGGCTTATTACCGCAGCCGCCGAATAAGGAGGCCACCAACGCCATACATATCACCGGGATACCATAAGAGAATCTATGTTTCATATTACGTCTCCTTTGTTTACCAAATTTAAAGTGGCCTCTGTATTAGCAGGAAGGCCATTCACCGATATGGGGGAACATTCCGCAGAATGCGGTGGCCGGTCCCCTATCGGAGATATCCTATTTTTCAGAGCCATCGTAAGGGCTATGGGTACGGAAACCCATCCGATCCATGGAGTGTCCTCACTATCAGGCCAGCCTGTACCAACAGGTATTCAGCGTATTCCGGGGCATCTCCGGCAGATAGGCGGCCGAACCGTTTCCAACCGCAGGAAGCGGTTCATTTCATCGATTTCCCTGGACTGCTCCCAAAGGAATTCCCGGCAGGTGGTATCAGCGGCCAGTATTCGGCCGACTTGGCGGACACGGCGGACAAAAGGAGGCTGCAGTCGTACCCGTTGATGGTAACGTACCAATGGGCAGACCCGCCAAGCCCGGGGATCGTATATCGCCTGGATCCTTCCGGATATGTCCATATAGGGGAACAGAGGAAAAATCCGGCAGGATAGGGGACGGTTCCAGCGGTGGCAATAGCCGCGGCATACCACCAGATGGCCGGACGGGAAGGAAAAACCATCGTCCTGCTCCAAGAGCAACTGCTTTTGGAACTCCATCTCACCGGGGAACAGCCTCATTCCGCAGACCGATTCCTCCAAGGTATTTTGGCAGCACCGGCCGCCGCATAGACTGCCGCAATCCAGTTCCAGAGGCGTTAGATTTTCCAGCAGGGCATAAATCTTCGCATATTCCTGATTGTTCATTCTGCTGTGAGGACGTCAATCGATTGGATCACCACATCCTGTAAAGGGCGATCCTGAGCGTTGGTAGGGACACCCGCGATGGCATCCACTACCTCCATACCATCATATACCTGGCCAAAGACGGTATGACGGAAATCCAGATGAGGGGTACCACCTACCTGGGCGTAGTTGGCTGTTACCTGGGCAGGATACCCCCGGTCGGCCAGGCCTTCCATCTGTTTGAGCAGACGGTTATCCACATGATTGCACTGAACAATAAAGAACTGGCTGCCGTTGGTATTGGGACCGGCGTTTGCCATGGATAAGGCTCCACGGTAGTTCCGCAGCTCGATATCCGGTTCGTCCTCAAAGCTGTCTCCCCAGATGCTTTCGCCGCCGCATCCAGTCCCTGTAGGGTCACCGCCCTGGATCATGAAATCCTGGATTACCCGATGGAAGATCAGGCCGTTATAGTAACCGTTTTTGGCATGGGTAACGAAATTCTCACAGGTCTTAGGGGTTTTATCGGGGAACAAACGTATGGAAACATCCCCCATGCTGGTGTGCATAATGGCCACGGTTTCGCCGCTTTGCGGCCGATCCAGCTGGTTCATAGAATATCGTCCTTTCTCATCCGCGGTTATGGTCACGGATCATTTGTTTTTGGCGGAGAGCACCTGTTCCAGAAGAGGAGTCAGGATATTGGCCATACGGTTATACCCTGCCACATGGGGATGAAGCCCATCGTCGGACAGGCCCTCTTCCATGGTCAACCCATCCGGAGACACCATGGCGCTGTGATAATCCACATAAATCGCACCGTAGGTCTGACACAGAGCCTTCAGGGTCTCATTCAAACGCAGTACCAAACGGTTCCGATTTTGACCGGCTTCACTGTGGTCACATACAGGAAGGACCGAGCAGAACAGCAGAGACAGATCCGCCTCTTGGGCAAGCTCCAGGATTTTTCGGTAGCTGTCGGTGACCAGTTGAAAAACATGATCGCAGTCCGTTGGATTGTTGGGGTCATCCAGACACCAGGTATTGTTAATTCCCACCATGGCTACACAGGCGCGGGGCTTTAGCTGGAGGACATCTCCTTGAAAACGTTTGACAAGAATGTCCGCTACATCTCCGCCAATTCCACGGTTCACTATCAGGCCGAAGGGGCGGAAATAGGCATTCAGTTCCCATAAATGGGTAATCGAGTCGCCTATGAACACCACATCTACCGGGACATGGTTGGTAATCAAAACCTCATTCTTGAAATTGAATTCCAAGCGGCGGCTGTCAGCGGCCGCGCCGGAACCAAAAAACGGAGGGTAAAGAATATCTGGGGATTTCTGAGTTGCGGTCCAATCCATAAGAGAATGCCTCCTTCATGGCCGATAGATTTAGTACGCCTTACCCCATACCACCATATGCTTAGCGGGTTTCCCGCAGCACACACAGGTATCGGATACAGATTCCTGGTCAAAGGGCATGCAGCGGCTGGAGACCCCGGCGAAATCCTTCAGTTTCATCTCGCATTCCAGGTGACCGCACCACATAGCCTTGATCAAACCAGGCTGGTTGTCAGCGATTTCTTTCATTTCCTCCAGGCTGGAAGCTGTGTATGTCATGCTTTCCCGCCGCTCCAGGGCTTTTTGATACAAGCCGTCATGGACAGCCTTCAGCAGCTCAGGAATTTTGGTTTCCAGCTCGTCCAGGAATACAAATGTTTTCTCCCGGTTATCCCGGCGGACCAGGACGCACTGATTATTTTCAATATCCCTGGGGCCGATTTCCAGACGCAGGGGCACGCCTTTCATCTCATATTCGGCGAACTTCCAACCTGCCGAATTATCGGAATCGTCCACCTTGACCCGGACAAATTTGGACAAGCGGTCTTTCAACTGGGCAGCTTTCTCCAGAACGCCGGGTTTATGTTGGGCAATGGGCAGGATGACTACCTGGATCGGGGCAACAGCGGGGGGAAGTACCAGGCCGTTGTTATCCCCATGGGTCATAATAATGGCGCCGATGATCCGGCTGGACATACCCCAGGAAGTCTGATGGGGATATTGGAGCTTGTTGTCCCGGTCGGTATACTGGATACCGAAGGCCCGAGCAAAGCCATCTCCGAAATAGTGGCTGGTACCGCTTTGAAGGGCCTTGCCATCGTGCATCATGGCTTCGATGGTGTAAGTGGCCTCCGCACCGGCGAATTTTTCCTTATCGGTTTTCCGCCCCTTGACCACCGGGATAGCCAACGAATCCCGGCAGAAATCCGCATACACATTCAGCATCCGTTCGGTTTCCGCCATAGCTTCTTCCGCGGTTTCGTGCATGGTATGGCCTTCCTGCCAGTAGAACTCCATGGTCCGCAGGAATGGGCGGGTAGTTTTTTCCCAGCGCACGACGGAACACCACTGGTTATACAGCTTGGGCAGATCCCGGTAGGAATGGATGATATTGGCATAATGCTCGCAGAATACCGTTTCAGAGGTGGGGCGCACGCACAGCCGCTCCGTCAGTTCCTCTT
>CALWMQ010000090.1 GCA_944382025.1 uncultured Clostridia bacterium
ACGACCGAAGGGGTGAGGAGCAGGGACCGGAAATCCCGGTCCGACAGTACCCCCTTAATAACCGTCTTGGCATTATGAATATCGTTAAGGTAGAGGAAAGGCTGGAACAGGCTCCAATCTGGCGCAATACTCTTCAGGTAGTCCCACAGGCACTCGGTTTCCCGCCGGAGCAGGCGTTCCACCGGGTTATCCTCCCCCCGCTCCCTGAAGGCCCCTGGTTTCTCTGCGCCGAATCCCTTGTCCAGCAGCGCCGCTTCCAGCCGGGAAATATCCCCCGCTGCCAGGAGCTGTTCCATATCCTGGCGGGTCAATAGCTTTACTTCCCTGGCCCGGATGTTGCCTACCGCGTAAGCGTAAGACACACCCATGGAACCGCCTCCTTTCCTCTGTAAACCGTTTTCAGGCGAACAATATCCGGTTAATCAGATCTTCCAGTTCCTCCCGCTTTTCCTCCAGCATGGCGGAAAAACCGCAGTTCATCTGGATCTCGCCGTATTGCAGCAGGAACCCTCCATCCAGCTCCGCTGGACACTGAGATAAAACAATACGCCGGTCTTCTCCCAGCCGGCCTTCCAGGGTTTGTACCCCTTCCCGGGCAAGATCCCGGGCGTTAAGCCGCAGGACGCCCTCTCCGGGCCGGGCGTTTTTCTCCAGCAGGGTAGCCAGCAGACCTATATATTCCCTGTCCGGCAATTCCCGCAGGCGGGTCATGGTCAAATTCAAAATGTTATCGATCCACTGCCGCCTGCGGCGCAGCCTGGCGTCCCGGAGAATCAGTTCCGCCTGGGAACGGGCCTGCCGGAGCACCGCTTCCCCTTGGGAGGCGGCTTCCTCTTCCGAACGGGCCAGAACCCGGCCCGCGTCCTGGTGCGCCTGGCGCAGCCGTACATCCGCCTGGTCCTCCGCTTCCTTCAGGATCCGTCCCGCCTCGTTTTCAGCATCGGCCAGGATCCGTTCCTCCATGCTCTGCATACCTGTCATGAGGAAAACTCCTTTCCCCGTCACCTGCGGGTTAAATACCGTTGATAGCCACTACCGACAGCAGCGATACCAGGAATGCCAGCAGGGCATAGATCTCCACCAGGGTAGTGGAAACCAACGCTTTGGAAAACTCACCGGGACGTTTGGCCACCAAGGAGATACCCGCCACAGCCGCCCGGCCCTGGGCGATACCGGACAACCATCCGCCGATGCCGATAGGCAGGGAAGCGCCTAAATAGAGCAATCCCTTCCACCATACGATATCCATGCTTCCGCCCAAAACACCGATACCGGTCAGCATCATAACCGTAACAATGAAGCCGTAAAGGCCCTGGGTACCGGGAAGCAGCTCCAGCACCAGCATTTTGCCGAATTTGGACGGGTCCTCGGACAGTACGCCCATCCCCGCCTCAGTGGCCATGCCTACCCCTTTGATCGAGCCGATACCCGCCAGAATCGTAGCCAGAGCGGCCCCTACCAGCGCGAAAATGATACCCCAATTGTCCATGATAAAACCCTACCTTTCTTGATTTTCCTGAGAACTGATCCCGTCAAAGCGCCGGGCATATTTGTACCACGTCCCCGAACCTCCCCAACGGCCCTTCCGTGGACAGGCCCGGAGGCGGGCTATGGCTCTTCCTTGAAACGGGTGTACCGGCTGTCGGCGGCAAAGGGGCGGAAGGGACGTCCGCCGCCCTCATAAAACTTGGAGAACAGTTCCACATACTGCAGCCTTAAGGAATGCACATAAGAGCCTAGGGCATTGATACCGAAGTTGATGCCATGCCCCACGAGAAACACCAGCACCATAAACACGGCACCCAGTACCCCTCCGCCCAGCATGGTACCCAGCAGGTTGAAAACCGAACTCATAACCCCTGTGGTCAGGCCCAAAGCCATGAGGCGGGCATAGGACATCAGGTCGCTCATGTAGCTGGTGGTATCATAAAGGCTGACCACACCGGAAAGTACCTTCATAGGGCCTTTCTTTTTGCGGCCGGCAGTAGCAACGATTCCGGCCAGGGAAACCCCGCCGATCACTGCGCCCAGGGTGATCAGGAATGGCAGCAGGGCCAGCCCCGCCGCCAGGATAGCCGCTCCCAGCAAAGCGGTCATCCACAGCCCGGTATCCAGCACCGCTCCCCAACGGTCGCCGCGGCGCCATTGCATATAGAACTTGCAGCCCATCCCTGCCAGGATCTGGGCAAATCCCAGGCACAGGCTGAGGATCAGCATGGGAACAGGCTTATCCATCGGGTCGAACAAAATAGGCCGCAGGGCAACCTCAACGCCGAAAAACTGGCTGCTGATCACCGACACCGCGTCCCCGAAAAAGCTGCCGAACATCAGACCCCAGAAAGCGGTGGATATCCCGCAGTACATCAACAGACGCAGATTCCGGCGCATACGGGGTTCCGGACGGTACTTTTTTAAGAGAAGCCAGCTGCCCAGCACCAAAAGGATACCGTATCCGGCATCCGATAACATCATGCCGAAGAAAAGATAATAGAAGAAGCTCATCACCGGAGTAGGGTCGATATCCTCCGCCCGGGGCATAGCGTACATTTCGGTAAGGGTCACCGCCGGATCGGCAAAAGCGTTGTTTTTCAGCTTTACCGGTGCCTTTTCCGGGTCGGCCGGCCGGGCCTCAATCAGTAGGGAAAACCGTTCCTCCAGCCGCTGCCTGAAAGCGGGGAATTCTTTCTCGGGAAGATAACCAGTGATAAGGAAGGTATGACGTGTATGCCCCAGTTCCCCGATCACCCGATATTTTTCCGCCCGAACCGTATAGTAGTCGGCGGTATTTTCCAGTTCTGTCCGGCGGGCGGCCAGTTCTTTCAGTTCCGCCAGCGCGGCGTCCGCCTGCTTTTGCAATTTCTGCCGGGCATCCTGCATCCGGTCGTACTCATCTTTTGGCAGTACGCCCTGACGG
>CALWMQ010000091.1 GCA_944382025.1 uncultured Clostridia bacterium
ATTTCAGAAGGATTTCAAAATTATCCAGATTCCCCAAGTAGAACGGTTTGAAGTCATCCTCCGGGTGAATACACAGGATACAGCGATAGCGATGCCGTTCAACGGCATCCACCAGATGGGTTATGTAGGCCATGTTCTCGCGGATAAGGCTGCCATCCGGTCGGATCAGGTGGTTGGGCGTCAGCAGCAGCTTGACATGGTCGAACCCCATGTTCCGGCAATTAACGATATCCCTTTCCAGGACGGTTTGCCCTTCGCTGGGGAGGGGGACTGGCTGGATGTATTGACGGCGGTCGATGACAATGCCTTTTTTCAGAGGGAGTACAGGCGATGGGGTGTTGTCCCGGGTGTCCAGAACGGTTTGAGTGGTTTCTCCGGGGGATTTAGGCGCGTTGTACAGCCGAACCTGAGCCAGGGAACCGTCCAGGCCGGTGCCTCCCTGTTCGTCTGATCCTAAAAAGATATCCCGGGAAAGGCCGCGCAGGGTACCGGTAACCGGCAGGGCTTTTACGGCCTGGCGGTCTATATAATACGTCAGGCAGTCGCCGGAACAGCTCACCAACACATGGTGCCAGCGCCCATCAGTCAGAGAGACGCCGCTGTTTCCCGTACCGTCAAGACCGGGAGCGGAAAAGGTCAGGGCATGCCCGTGGCATGCGTCCAGATAAAGCCGGAAGCCTTCATCGGGGGAGATGCCCTGCCGGATCAACGTACGGTCCAGCTGTTCCCGGGGAGGAGCCAGGACCCAGGCGGAGACAGCAAACTGGTTTCCGGAGAGGACCGGGCCTCCGGAAATGCGGACCTGGGAGCCTTGGGTAGAAAAATCAAGAGTCATCCCGAAGGTTCGGTTAGGAAGCCAGACGCCCCATCGAAGGGTACCGGGCGTTCCCTCTGGGATTTCGGGAGCCACGGACTGGGCTGTACCGCCATCATCCAGCCGCCATCCGGCGATCAGGTGGTCAGAAATGGGAACGGCGGTTTCTTTTGTCACTGACATACGGAATACCATCCCTTTCACATCGATCATAGGAGAAGGAAGCGGGGGTTAGGCGAGGCGGGAATAGCGCGTGGGACAAAACTATTTACGTTTATAGTTTTGTCAAGGTGATGGTAGCATATAACAGAACTAAAGTCAACAATATTTTTAAACGTTTTACCGATTTCACGATAAATTCCAATGCTTATTGTAATAAATAGTTTAAACAATAAATATATATTTAGCTAATTAGCATAAACAAAAAAGAAAATGAAGATTTTATATTGACAAAAAACGTTTCAATGTTATTATATAATCATAAACGTTTTACTACATGTATTCCACAAATTTATTCTCCGAGGAGGCATTTGCTTTGTTAGTAACATTAAATGAGGTTCTTCCCCAGGCACAAGCCGGAAAGTATGCCGTGGGCCTGTTTAACACGGTAAATCTGGAAATGGCCAAAGGCGTGCTCCGGGCCGCGGAAGAAACCCAATCCCCTGTGATTATCGGTACCGCTGAAGTGCTGCTGCCCTACGCTTCCCTGGAGGAACTTTCAGCCTTTTTGGTGCCCATGGCGCAAAAAGCCACGGTTCCTGTGGTTCTTCACTTCGATCATGGCCTTACGGAGGAGAAAATCAAGGAAGCGATCCATTTAGGGTTCACTTCGGTCATGTATGACTGCTCCGCCGTGGATTATGAGGAAAATATCCGCCGGGTCGCTGAGCTGACCCAAATGGCTCATGGGGTTCATGTGACAGTGGAGGCGGAATTGGGGCATGTAGGGACCAATGAGGGCGGTAGTGCGGAAGGCGGGAACCCTGGGGATGAAGGTATGTACACCGATCCCCGGCAGGCCAGGGAATATGTGGAACGCACGGGGGTGGACGCCTTAGCGGTGGCAATCGGCACCGCCCATGGAGCGTATGCCCATACACCTAAACTGGATTTGCGGCGCCTGGGGGAGATCCGGGCCCAGCTGGATACTCCGTTGGTGCTGCATGGAGGCTCCGGCCTGTCCGTCAAGGATTTCCAGTGCTGCATTGAGGGCGGTATCAGCAAAGTAAATATTTTTACTGATATCAATACGGCGGCGGCAAAAGCCGCTGAAGAAAACTGGAGTGTCGGCGTGGGGATGACCGATCTGATGGGGCCAATCGAACAGGCGGTATGCGAAGAGACAAAGCGCAAGATGGGAATTTTCGGATGCTGCGGAAAAGGCCGGTAACGCCGTGGAGGGGGAACCAATGGGAAACAAAACTTTTGATGTAACCAGTGTGGGAATAATGGTCTGCGATGTGTTCGGCAAAACCATTGATACCTTTCCGGAACCGGGTACCTCAGTTTTTTTTGAACAGATGGAGATGCACCCGGGAGGATGCGCTTATAACACCGGCGTGGATTTAGCCAGGCTGGGATCCCGGGTAGCGCTGGGAGGGTTGATCGGGGACGACGCGTTTGGTGATACGCTGCTGGAACATATGCGCAGGGAGAAGGTAGACAGTTCCGGGGTGCGCCGCACCGGCCTGAAAGCAACATCATTTTCCTTTGTGATGGTGCCGGCCTCCGGGAACCGGCGTATTTACACTTCCTTTGGCGCCAACGGCTTGTACGGGCCGGAACATATTGATACACAGACCGTTCTGGGAAGCCGGATCCTTCATGTGGGAGGTGTTTCCATGATGGATTCCTTGGATGGGGAACCCTTGCGCCGGCTGCTGAGCTTTGCCAGGGACAACGGCGTCAAGACCTGCGTGGATCCGGTGTATCGGGAGAGCGGCCGGGAAAAACTGGAGGACTGCCTTCCGTATCTCACGTATTTCATGCCCAATAATGAGGAGTCGGTGTTTATCACCGGATACACTGATCCGATGGATCAGCTGCGGTTTTATCTGGATAAAGGGATTGAGACCGTAGTGGTGAAGCTGGGAAAAGAGGGCTGCCTGTTCAGCAACGGGAAAGCCGCCTGGCGCATGGGGGTACAGCCTGTGGAAGCGGTGGATACCTGCGGAGCGGGAGACGCTTTCATAGCCGGGTTTCTTCATGGGGCGGCTCGGGGATGGGAGGTAACCCAATGCGCCCGATTCGCCACCACGGTAGCCGCTTTCTGTGTCAGTGCGGTAGGGACGACCCAGGCGGTACCTCCTGAGGAGACGGTACTGCAATATCTGCGGGAGCATCCTTTGTCCGCCGAAGAAACAGCTTTGTAGGGGAATCATTATACAAAACGGAGGAAATATCCATGAATCGACAGTACAGCAGTCATCCTAAAATTGGTATTCGCCCGGTAGTGGACGGGCGGAGGAACCTGACCTTCCAAGCCACCTGTGACCGCACCATGAAAATGGCGGAGATGGCGAAAGCCTTTTATGAGACCCATTTACGGTATACCGACGGCACCCCGGTCCAGTGTGTGATCGCGGACCAGTACATAGACGGGGCCTATCAGGCGGCCCAATGCGCCAAGAAATTCGCCAGGGAAAATGTAGGGGTACTGTTGACCGTTACCACCTGCTGGTGTTTTGTTACGGAGGTGTACGCTCCGGATCCCCAGATCCCTCAGGCCATATGGGGGATCAACGGCACCGAACGGCCGGGCGCTGTGTTCTTGGCCGCCGCCTTGGCGGCGTATAACCAAGTAGGGATTCCCGCATTTCCCATCTATGGGCGGGATGTTCAGGACAAGGATGATGAAACCATCCCCGCCGACGTGCAGGAAAAGCTTCTGCGTTTTGCCCGAGCCGGGCTGGCGGTAGCGGAAATGCGGGGACGAAGCTATTTGGCCATCGGTACCACTTCCATGGGTATTGCGGGATGCACCGGCCATGAGAATACCGCCCAGCAGTATATGGGGCTATTGACCGAGCATGCGGATATGTGTGAGATCGACCGCCGGATGGAGCAGGGTATTTACGACCTGGAAGAGTATGAAACGGCCTTAGCCTGGGTGAAAAGGCACTGCCCGGAAGGAAAGGACTGGAACCCGGACAGCATTCGCCTGACGACTGCCGAGAAAGAGAAGATCTGGGAAAAGAATATTAAAATGGCCATGATCATCCGGGACATGATGGTGGGCAATCCCCGCCTTGGAGAGATGGGGTTTGAGGAGGAGGCTGCCGGCCATAATGCTCTGGCGGCTGGTTTCCAGGGACAGAGGAACTGGACGGATTACAAACCCAACGGAGACTTCCCGGAATCCATTCTCTGTTCCTCCTTCGACTGGAACGGTATCCGGGAACCCTTTATCGTCGCCACGGAAAACGATATGCTGAACGGGTTGACCATGCTGCTGATGCACCTGCTCACGGGCGCGGCCCAGGGCTTTTCCGACATCCGCACCTACTGGAGTCCGGAAGCGGTAAAGACCGCCACCGGATACACTTTGGAGGGGCGGGCGGCCAATGGGTTTATCCATCTGATCAATTCAGGGGCAACCGCTTTGGACGCCACAGGCCAGCAGAGCTATGACGGCGTGACGCCGGTGATGAAGCCGTTTTATGACATTACCCAGGAAGAGGTGGAAGCCTGTCTCAAGGCCACGACCTGGGGCCCGGCGGATCAGGAGATGTTCCGTGGCGGAGGGTTCTCCTCCACTTTTTACACTCGGGACGCCATGCCCATGACCATGGCCCGTATCAGCGTGGTGAATGGGCTGGGGCCAATCCTGCAGATTGCCGAGGGGTATTCGGCAAGACTGCCGGAAGAGGTGTTTGAGGTGCTGAACAGCCGCACCAATCCCACTTGGCCATCCACCTTTTTTGTACCCAACCTAACCGGACAGGGAGCGTTCCGGGATGTGTACACGGTTATGGCCAATTGGAGCGCTAATCACGGGGCATTCAGCTGCGGCCATATCGGAGCGGATCTGATTACCCTGGCTTCCATGCTGCGGATTCCGGTAACCATGCACAATGTGCCGGAAGAGAAGCTGTTCCGCCCCAGCGCGTGGGCCACTTTCGGAACCAGCTGTCCGGAAGCCGCCGACCTGGCGGCCTGCCGGAACTTTGGCCCCCTGTACCGCTGATGCCGGCGGGGAAAGGAAGAATGCCGTTATGAATAGGATCGGTATCCATTACGCTTATTGGCAGCGGGACTGGAATACGGACT
Organism: uncultured Clostridia bacterium; assembly: GCA_944382025.1. Classification (GTDB taxonomy): domain Bacteria; phylum Bacillota; class Clostridia; order Oscillospirales; family Acutalibacteraceae; genus UMGS1623. The sequence goes on from CALWMQ010000091.1 coordinate 5,084, forward strand.
TTATTGAAAGTGTCCGTCACGCGGCGTCTCTGGGGTTTGAGGCGGTAGATTTCGCCACCGCCGATATCATGGCTCTGCCCCGACCGAAGCAGGCGGAACTGCGGGACACGGCTAAGGGGCTGGGAATTGCCCTATCCTTCCTGCCCGCCACCGGACCGGAGGTGGACATCGCCAGCCCGGATCGGTCCATCCGGGAAAACGGCGTGGAATATTTTAAACGCTGTGTACAGTTCACCGCGGATATGGGATCGGATATTTTCGCGGGGATCATCTATTCCGCCTGGCAAGCCAGGGTGGAAGGGATACTGAACGATAAAAGCGACGCTTTGGAGCGCAGTCGGGAATCCCTGAGGAAAATTCTTCCGACAGCTGAGGACTGCGGGGTATGGTACTGCCTGGAGGTAGTAAACCGGTATGAACAGTATTTGCTGAACACGGCGGAGGAAGGGATTGCTTATGTGGACAGCTTGAACAGCCCGCGCCTGAAGCTGCTGCTGGATACATTCCATATGAACATTGAAGAGGATGACATTCCCGGTGCGATTCGCCGGGTAGGGGGACGGCTGGCTCATTTCCATGTAGGGGAACCCAACCGGCGTCTGCCCGGCCAGGGCAAGGATGGCAGAATGCCGTGGAAAGGCATTTTTACCGCGTTAAGGGATGTGGGATATACAGGGATTATCACTATGGAACCTTTTGTCCGCATGGGAGGGCAGGTAGGTAAAGCCATTTGCGTATGGCGGGATCTGCAAGAAGGCCCGGATGAAGCATTGGACGCCGATGCCAGGATTTCCATAGGGTTCCTCCGCTCCCAACTGGCCGCCGCCCAGGCGGCTACCCTTTAAAAAGGATGGTTAAACAACCACTTTGGCCAATAGGAAAGCTGTTCAAAAAAATAAAACCGGCTTTGCGGGACACCGCGGCTGGGGAAACGAAAGGAATGGGTATACCATGCGTTACAAAAAATTCCAGAACGCCGGTGTTGAGGTGTCGGCGCTTGCTGTAGGAACCTGGGCCATCGGCGGTTCCTATTACGGGGAAGTTGACCGGCAGGAGTCCATCCGCTCCATCCGGGCCATGCTGGATAACGGAGTGAATCTCATTGATACGGCACCCTTTTACGGCAACGGTGCGTCCGAGATGATTGTAGGGGAAGCCCTGCGGGGGATTCCCCGGGACAAGGTGCTGATCTCCACCAAATTCAGCCTGGTAACCGATGCTTTCGCGGGAGCCAACAGCTATCGCAATGACGCCAGTTTCCGCAATGTCATCCGGGAAATTGAAAGTTCCCTGTGGAATCTCCATACGGATTATGTGGATTTCTATTACATTCACTGGCCGGATCCTCATACCCCTATTGGGGAAACCATGGCGGCACTGTCCCTGCTGAAAAAGATGGGAAAAATCCGGTTTGTGGGTGTATCCAACTTCTCCAAGGAGCAGATAGAGGAAGCCCAGCAGTATGGAGTCATTGATGTCCAGCAGCCCCCCTATTCCATGGTGAACCGGACCTTTACGGACCTGATGAAGTGGGGCGCCGAGCAAGGAATTGATTCCATGACCTACGGTTCTCTGGGATCGGGCATCCTAACGGGGGCGATCCGTACCTTGCCGGACTACCCGGAGGATGATGTGCGGCGTACCTTCTACGACTTTTTCTGTGAGCCCAAATTTTCCCGGATTATGGAGCTGTTGAAGACCATGGACCGTATTGCGGCCGACCACGGTCGGCCTGTGGCGCAGGTGGCCCTCAACTGGAGCACTCAGAAGCCTTTTGTGGGTACGGCTCTGGCGGGGGTCAGGACTGTGGCGGAAGCGATGGAAAACTGCGCCGCTTTTGATTGGAAGCTGACGGAAGAAGAGATAGCGCTGCTGGACGGCGAGCTTGACCGCCTGGATCTGTAATACGCGCCGGAAAGGAGCCGACATCTATGCCATTGCAACTTGACCTCTCATCCGGATGGCAGCTGGGCTGGTGCCCGGAGCCGCGTCTGACCCGCTGGTACCAGGATTTCAACACATGGGTGGTAGAGAACGGCAGGCTGGAGGGGACACCCACCAGCCTTACCCGGGCGCTGATCCATCCCAATTGCGCGCCTGAAAAGGACTATGGAATGGAGTGCCGTTTTACCCTGCCTGACGAGGGCAGTGAAATCCAGTTTATCCTGGGTTACTGTATTCACCGTCTGGCGGGTTATTATCTGGTGTTTCATCCCGGAAGGGCGCCGGCGGTTCATTATACCTTCTCGGATCTGCGGGAATGTACCATTTCGGAAAGCGCGGGTCCGGTGTGCGCTCCGGGACAGGAATATGTCCTTTGCGCGGAACGCCGTGGGGATCAGATGACTCTGCTGCTGGACGGGGAAGCGTTTTTTTCCTTTGAGGCCGACAAGCCCTGCGGCCGGTATACCGCTCTATGTGTCACGGCGGGGAAAGGGCTGTTCCATGAAATCCGGATCCGTGAGCTGGAGGGAGAAGAAGTCCTGTTTTTTGATGATTTTTCAGAAAACAGCCTTCCCGCTTACACGGAAGTAGAGTTGTCCGACCTGCAGGTTGAGGAGTGGATAGAAGCGGATATTCCTGGCACCGTCCAGTCCTCTCTGGTAAAGGCGGGGAAGGTTCCGGATCCTTATGTGGCTTTTAATGGTTCCAAGATCCTATGGGCGGACAATCAGCGCTGGGTATACCGGAAACGCTTTACAGTTCCGGAAGAGATGAAAAAGAAACGGCTGCGGCTGGTTTTCGATGGGGTGGACTACCGGGCGTTTTTCTGGCTCAACGGGGAAAAGCTCTGTTATCATGAAGGGAGGTTCGGGGGGCCGGAAATTGATATCGGGCCATATGTGGATCTGGAAGGCGAGAATGAACTGATTGTCTGTGTGCTTCCCTGCCCCAATCCCCCTCACAATAATGTCCGGCCCTATATCCTCCACCGGTGGCATTT
>CALWMQ010000092.1 GCA_944382025.1 uncultured Clostridia bacterium
GGAGAGGGAAACAGCGAGCAGGGATTGGCGCCGCGGTCAAAACCGGCAGCCAGGAGAGCGGCGCAGGGCGGTTTTGGGCACCGCAAGGGGAGGCGGGGTCGAGGGGCAGAGCCCCCGAGGTATCCCACGGAGAGGGAAGCAGCGAGCAGGGGTTGGCGCCGCGGTCAAAACCGGCAGCCAGGAGAGCGGCACGGGGCGGTTTTGGGCACCGCCGGAGACGGCGGGATTGAGGAGCAGAGCCCCGTCGCATCCCTCAGGACGCGAAAAAACCCAGGGCACTGTCGCCCATTCCGTTTACCTGCTTTCTGACAAGCTGAAAGGCCTGAACGCCGAGCGTTCAGGCCTTTTTCAATGCGTGGGTTTGGCTCAGCCGCACGGGGCCTGGGGCAGGAGAGGGGATTACAATACCGTGAAGGCGACCAGTACTCCCGCCATCAGCAAAACGGTTGCGGGGGCTGTGCGGAAGGGCTTGGGCAGGTGAATATTGTCTACCCGGGCATATAGGGCGGCAAATAGGCAGACAGCGGCTCCCAGAATCGCGCCTGCGGCGGCGGGTCTCCAAAGAATCCCCCAGCCCTGGGCGGGGGAAACGGCAGATACCACCCAGGCGCATAATGCCCCAAGCACCTCATCTCGGAACAGGGGCTGATGTGGGAGTACCTGGCCTCCCAGCCAAAAGAGAAGAGCCGTAAAAAACAAAGGTGCCCAGGTGCCTAAAAAAGGAAGGCTGTCTCCGGCGGCCAGAGGGAGCAGGGCAGCCAGCCATCCGGCTAAAGCCGCCGTCCCAGCGGCAGTCCATCCCAGGCGGAAACCGTCCCGGATGGAATAAGGGAACAGGCGCCGTTCTCCTACTCTCCAGACAGCGAGCCATAGGCCGGCCAGGAAGAGGCCGGTGACACCGATTTTCCCGGCCGCGCTGAGTCCGAAAGAAGCGGACAGGCCGCTATAGAGGTTGGCGGGCAGAAGCCGTACCCCAAACAGGGTACCGGCCGACAGGCATTCCCGGATGAGTCCCAGAAGCAGCCCGCCAAGTCCCAGCAGCCATACCCGGCCTGGGGACAGGGAAGGCAAGCCCTCCGCCAAGGATTTCGCCACCGGGCCGCAGAACAAAAACACTGCCCAGAAATACCCGGCAGAGCCCATAAGCGCCAGGTAGTCCGGAAGGAAGGCGGCCATGAGCAGCCGCAGGCAGCCGCCCATAGCCCCGGTCACCAAAAAGGAGACACCCATGGGCAGAACGCCGGTAACTTTTTTCAGCAGCCAAAGCAGAACCGCTCCGGCCAGTACCACAACCGCTCCGTCCGCGGCATAAAGGAGGGCGGCGGGTCCGCTGGTCATAACCGCCGACAACAGACATATCAATACCACCGAGGCCGGGCAGGCGGCAGCCGGGACGGCGTTTTTCCCCCCGGCCATATCAGCGGTTCTCCTTCAGCAGGGCTTGGACGAAGGTATAGGCGCTGTTAGCCGCTTTTACCACTGCCTTGGACGATACGGTAGCCCCGGATACCGCATCCACCGTCCCGGCAGACCCGGCGGAATCCATCAAACCGTCACCGGTTCCGGCAGCCTTTTCCAACGCTTGGGCCGACAGGCTGACAAAGGCGGACACATCCACCGATACCCCCGCGTAAGCGTCGGTTTTTCCCGTATCCTGATTAAATATCAGCTTAGCCGGATCCTGGGCCTCCATCAGTGCCTGCTCCATGGCGGCCGCCTGTTGGTGCCAGAGGAGCCCATCCTCAGTCATCACATAGTGTCCGGCTTGGGATTCCTGTTTTTTGGTCACATCGGCGCCCTCTTTGTCGGCATCCCAGTTGACAGCGGTAATTTTCCCGTCCCGGACGGTCAATTCCACAAACGACCGATAGCCCTGATTATAGCTGTTTTCCTCAGCCCGGTAGGTTCCGTCCTTCCAGTTGGCGGCGCTGGTTCCGGAGCCGGAGGAGCTAGCGGAGCTGTTGTCTTCCAGGCCCGTATAGCCTCCCACCGACGCGGGGGCGGCCAGGGAATCAAACTGGCGGTAAAAAGCCTCCTCTGTGACCCGAGCGCCATAGCCCTCGGTTTCCTGATGCGACCCAACCCGCAGGCCTAAAAACCTCTCCCCATCGGGAGACAGGGCCACATAAACCGTCAGGGGACCGCCATACCCTTTGACCGTAGCGGTGACGGCATATCCCAGAAGGGTACCGTCCCGATCCTCCGCCCGATAGGCGGCAGTCACCGATTCATGGCCGGCCGTAGGCAAGGCGGTATAGGTCTCGGCGGCCAGTATGGGGGCGAAATCGGCTTTTATCCTGTCGGATTCCTGACCGGCGATCACCGAACGGGTGACAGTGTCGGCGCCCCATAGCAGGGCTGCCGAAACAGCCGCCACCAGCAGCAGGTTCAGCAGGGACTTGAGAGTGGTGTTCATAGACAAATCAAACCTTTCTGTGGGAGGCTCAGCCTCCGATGATCTATTGCTGCCCCAGCCCAGGGCTTTAACAAGCTTTTTAATGAGCCCTTTTTAAAGGACGGATCCCACCCAACAGATTTTTCATCCCGTATACCCGGGCGCGGGTGAGATACTCCAGCAGGGGAGCGGCCAGGTTCATCAGCAGGATGGCGAAGCATACCCCTTCCGGATAAGGTCCCCACAGCCTCAGTACAGCGGTCAGTATGCCAACTCCGGCCGCGAACACCAATTCCCCCCAAAAGGTAGTGGGTTTGGTGGTGAAATCGGTAATCATAAAAAAGGCCCCGAGCATCAGGCCGCCGGACAGAAGATGGGGAACCACAGGGCCGGTAAACCATCCGTAGCTTCCCCCGAAGATCCAGATCACCGCCGAGAAAGCCCCCAGGCAGGTGACCGGCATCCGGAGGCGGATGGCCCCCTTAAAGTACAGATAAACGCCCCCGACCAGGATCATCAGGACGGAGGTTTCGCCCATGCTGCCGTTTTCAAAGCCGGTAAACATGGGCAGCCAACCGTCCAGGTTGACCGGGCCGTCCACGGCGGATAGGGGTGTGGCGGAAGATACCGCGTCGGGACGGATATAGCCGGTCAGGGCAGCGGGGAAGGCGGCCAGGAGCAGGCCGCGGGCAGCCATGGCCGGGTTCAGCAGGTTATGGCCGATCCCGCCGAAGGCCTCCTTGATCAGGGCGATGGAAAAGGCTCCCGCCAGGGCGGCGGCCCAAAGGGAGGTGCCAGCCGGCAGGGACAGGGCCAATAATACCCCGGACACCAAGGCGCTGGCGTCAAACTCCCCCTGCCTGCGCAGAAGCAGGCAGAACCATTGGGTTATGGCACAGCTGAGAGTGGTTACCGCCAGGAGCCATACGGCCCGGATACCGAAATTCCACACAGCGGCTATGGAAGCGGGGACCAGGGCGATCAACACGTCCAGCATAATATGGGTAGTGGTGCGGCCCCGCCGGATATGCGGAGCGGATTGGGATAAAACCGGCTTCAAAACAGCCCCTCCCTTGAGATACAAATTGCAAATTTTTGATCAAATATAACAAACTGTATTTATTTTTTAACGGCGGACATCTGTCTGCGCAGGGTATTGCGGGCTAAGGTGACCCGGGTTGCCAGAAAGCGCCGTGCGGGGCGGACATAGGAGCAGCAGCCGCAGGAAATACACTCTACCGCCCCGTAATCCTGACAAACCGGCATTTTTCCTGCTACCACGGCGGCGTCGATGGCGAAGGGCATCAGGCGGGAGGGACAGACCCGGGCGCAGGCGCCGCAGCGGATACAGTTCTGTTCCTCCCATGCCTGGGGTGGCAGGACGGTCAGGCCGGAAGTGGCTTTCGTAATGGGGACATCCAACCGTTCCAGCAGGCGTCCGGTCATGGGACCCCCGGCGATCATACGGCAGGTTTTTCCTTCCTGCCAGAAGGCGGGAGGGGCTGGGTTAGGGGCGTTTTCCCCTCCGCAATAGCGCAGCAGATCGCTGAAGAGGGTGCCTACCGGAACCCACAGGTTGGCCGGACGGGATACTTGGCCGGACACCGTAACCGCCCGGTGGGTCAGGGGGATGCCCATGACGGCGTCCCCCATGGCGGCGGCGGTAGCCACATTGGATACCACCGCCCCTACATCAGCGGGCAGCCCTCCCAAAGGGATTTCCCGGCCCAGAACCGCCTGGATGAGCTGCCGCTCACCGCCCTCCGGATACCGGTCGGGCAGGGATATCAGGCTCATTCCAGCGTGCTCCGCGGCCTTTTTCAGCCGGTGGGCTGCGTCAGGCTTATTGGTCTCCACGCAGAAGATGATTTGGCGGGGAGATACCCCGGCCGCCCGGCCCAGGGCCAGGGCGCCGGAAATGACCCGGTCGGTGCGCTGGAGCATTACCCGGTGATCACAGGTGAGATAGGGTTCGCATTCACAGCCGTTGACCAGCACCGTGTCAATGGCGGGAGCGCCGTACTTTTTCCATGTAGGGAACCCCGCCCCGCCCATTCCGATGAGCCCAGCTTCCCGCATCCGGGCGATCCAGTGGCTGGCAGGCTCATGTACCGTCATTTCGGGCAGCAGGGGAGCCGGCAGGTTCCGCCGGTCGTTTTCCACCACTACCGACAGCACCTCCTCCCCGTCGGCGGAGGGACGGGGTTCCACGGCGATGACCCGTCCGGATACGCCGCAGTGGACGGGAGGCTGGATGCCCTGGGACGATTCCCCTACAACCTGTCCCACTAAAACCGGCTGACCGGGTTCCACAGTAGGGGTACAGATTTCCCCCAGCCCCTGACGCATGGACAACACCAGAGTGGAGGGGGAAAAGTCTTCCAGGGGTTTCGCGGCGGTTAAGGATTTTTGTTCCACCTGTTGGGGGAAAGGAATACCGCCGAAGAAGGCGTGTGATATGAGAGGCATTGGCTTTCTCCAGACCTTTCTGTATAGGGTTCGTCCCGGCATGCCGGACGGGGAAGGAATGTAAGGAACCGGCTGCTGAAGGGTGGTACGGGGATGTGGCATGGGCGGCGGACGTTCCTGTCAGCCGGATTGTTCCATGGGCATGAGAGGAAACGAATCGGTGGTTTCCACCGTGCCGTCAGGCAAGACCCATAGGCACTCCACCCCGGTTAAGGCCTCGGCGGCCTGACGGGACTCCTCCGGAGGCAGGCAGAACAGGGCGGTGGAAAGGTAATCCGCCGCGGCAGCCTCTTCCGCCTGGCCGGACACCAAGACGCATACCTGCCGGTAGTTGCGGGCCGGGTACAGCGTCTGGGGATCCAGGAGATGGGAATAGGATACCCCATCCATCATAAAATATTGCTGGTAATCCCCGCTCACTCCCAGGGAACAGTCCTGCACCTGTATTTTTCCCAAATAAGCGGGTGGATCGGGGCGGCCGGACAGGTTTAAGATATCATCCGGATTGGTCAAGGCGATACTCCAGCCGTCCCGTCCGGGAGGGCTTCCGGAACAGCGAATGGTGCTGGTGCCGCAATCCAGGAGAAAGGATTGGATCCCCAGTTCCTTCAGGCGCCTGGCCGCTGTGTCAGCCACATATCCCTTGGTCACGCACCCCAGATCCAGGGATACACCCGTATCGGTAAGCCTGGCCCGGCAGCCGTCCAGTTCCAGGGCCGACAGGGATATATGCCCCTTTGCCGCGTCCAAGGCATCCTTGGAGGGCAGCAGTCCGCTATGGCGGGCTGCCTGCCACAGGCGGGTAACCCGGCCCATGGCAATATTGGCTCCTTGGGTTTGATCCTGCCACTGGATACACAGTCTCAACAGGTCAGCCAGTTCTTGGGGCAGCTCCACCCATTCCCCGACGGAGCCGTTGAGCCGGGCAAGGGCGCTGTCCGGCGTGTAGGCATCGTACATCCGGTCGGCCTGCTCCAGGATTTGCCTGACCGCTTGGGAGGCGGTATCGAATTCCCTGCTGGAACCGCAATAGGCTGTCAGGGTGACCACCGTATTCATATGACCGATATAGGTAGTGGAAAAACGCTGAGGGATGGGAGCGGCGGTATCCGCCGGTTGGGGCCCGGCGCATCCGGACAGCAGGAGGGCCAGGGCCATCAGGACAACCGTGAAAACGGAGAGGGCCGGGCCGGCGCGGCGGCGCTGTATAGGAAACATTCCCGCAGGGGAAAGACAGGGGGCGTCCTCGCTATGACCGCCCTGATATGCCGCGTGCCAGAGGGAGCCGGGCGACTCCGGCAGGCAGGAAACCCGTTTCCACGGCACAGCCATAAACTGCCTCACCTCGCCAAAAAAATTTTGTAGACGCTTTTATTATGAAGCCGATAGTGGTAGAATATACCTGAAAAATATTTTGGTCGGAGGGAAAGAAATGTTCATCATGGGGAAGTTTTCTCGTGAAGTCCGAAAGGCAGGAGTATGGCTGTGCCTTGCGGGGGCGTTGGCAGTCCTGTCCGGATGCGGCCAGGAGGGAGGAGAGGAGATTTCTTCTTCCATAGTCACTGAAAGCACAACGGTTTCCACCTTGGCCACGGCAGCGCCTACCGAGCCCACAACGGCACCGGTGACTGGGGAAGGGTACTGCGCGGTGGATTCCATGAATGTCAGAGGCGGCCCGGGCACCGATTATTTCGCTATCGGCGGCCTGAAATACGGCGAAAAGGTGGAGATTCTGGGCAAGGAGGGAGATTGGTACAAGATCGCCTTTAAGGATGACGTGGGCTATGTCAGCGCCCAGTATATCCAGGCCAGCCCTCCTCCTGAAGGGGGAACCGTTACCAGCGGAACCACCTCCGCGACCACACAGACGACCTCCGGAGAATAACCGGCGTACCGGTAAAATATGGGGCAGATGGATAGCCGCCGGCATTCGTGCCTTATTCCCTCTAAGCGCCTCCACCGTGGATGTGATCCCATATTCGTCCTTGCGGGAGCACTGAAAAAACAAAGCCGCTTTTAAACGGTAAGCAGTCCCATGGATTTTGGGTGGTTTCACCGGCGTTCCGTCAAAGGCCTCAGCCCATAGCCAGGAGGATTTTGGGGCGGGAAACCGGCTGTGAAGAAAGCTGCCGGGAACCCCTGGGCTGAAAGGGGATTCCGGCCAAGCCATAGCCACCGGCTGCCCGCTGGAATAAGGTGACCCAAGCCTATTGCCGGCATATGCTCCGAGGAGCGGTGAAGTTTATCGCACTCACATCACATGCTTTGCTCATAAAAGGGGGGCGCTGCGTTAACGGCAGTGAATTGTTGCGGATAACTTGTTGTCAGCGCCTCGTTTCTCTTGGGCTAGAGGTGAAGCGTTTTTACGAGGAACCTCCACCGGCAGGGCGGATGGCTTCCCACACAAACAAAACCATGGGCGGGGTACCGAAAACGGTACCCCGCCCATGGTTTTATCATCAGAAATTAAGCCAGATGCCGGAAAAACACACGTTTAATCCAACGGAACAGACAGGTAAACCCCCACATGATTAGGGGCATCAGCAGAGCGAATCCGCCTGTCAGAAGCCAGCCATACAGGCCCGGGGACACAGCCAGATCCAGCAGATATAGGGCGACAACGGCGCCGGCGAAGGCCAAGCCCATGACGATACAGAGGGCCCCCCGGATCCAGTTGAAGGGGTAGCAGGTAAGGACCATAACCAGCAGCCCGGTGAGCCCGGCCAGGATGGTACAGCACATGGAAATCTGATCCGTATTGAGCCCGACCAAGGGCCCGGTTATCATCAGTCCCAGGATACAGCAGGCGTCGGTCAGGCCGCCGGGGAGAGCCCGGAGCAGGACATTTTCAATAAAATGCCCTTTAATGCGCCGGTAAGTAGGCTCCAGCGCCAGGACAAAGGAGGGAATCCCGATGGTCAGGGCGCTGATAAGGGTCAGCTGGATGGGCATGAAGGGGTAGGGGAGTACGGCGAACAGCAGTACAAAGGAAACCAGAAAGGAAAAGATATTGTTCACCAGGAACAGGGAAGCGGAACGTTCAATATTATTGATGACCCGGCGGCCCTCGCCCACGATTTTGGGCATGGAGGCGAAGTTGGAGTCCAGCAAGACAAGCTGGGACACATGGGAAGCCGCGTCACTGCCTGAGGCCATGGCGATACTGCAGTCAGCGTCCTTGAGGGCCAGCACATCGTTCACCCCGTCTCCGGTCATGGCAACCGTATGTCCGGAGGATTTCAGGCAGCGGATCAGGGCGCGTTTTTGCTGAGGGGTGACTCGTCCGAAAACGGTATAGCGCTCAGCCGCTTCCGCCAGATCCTTCCCGGTGGCCAGGGAAGAAGCGTCCACATACCGTTCGGCGCCCTCTACCCCGGCTTGCCGGGCGATTTCCGATACGGCGGCGGGGTTATCCCCGGAAATCACCTTGATGGCAACCCCCTGCTCCTTAAAATAGGCGAATGTGGCAGGCGCCTCCGGCCGGATCCGGTCAGACAGTACCAGGAGGGCTAACCCGTGTACAGGAGAGGATGGAGCGGCAGCCTGTCCGGAAGGTGCCTGGTCGCAGGCGCCGAACAGCAGCACCCGCTGCCCTTTGGAGGAATAGGCCTCTACCTGGTCACGCACCTGAGGGTACGCAGCCCCCAGGAGAGGTTCCGGCGCTCCCAGAAGATAGGTGCCTTTCCCGGTAAAGGTGACCGCTCCCCATTTCCGGGAAGAGGAAAAAGGGATCTCCCGTTCCACAGTATATGCCTCAGAGCCGGGTACAGGCCGGGCGGCCGCTGCCCCGTCAGGGCCGTTCCGGGGAAGGAACCGGTTGCGCAGGGCCTGGCTGGTCATGTTGGTATCGGTGCTGTGCCGCAGGTAAGCGCTGATAACCGGGGCTAATTCCTCCTCGGTATGACCGGGCAGGGGGATGACCTGATGCACCCGTATAGCGCCTTCGGTAATGGTTCCGGTCTTGTCCAGGCACAGCACATCCACCCGGGCCAGGGTTTCAATGCAATACAGTTCATGAACCAGAGTGCGGTTCCGGGAAAGGTTGATAACGCTGACCGCCAGGGCCACACTGGTCAACAGGTACAGACCCTCCGGGATCATGCCCACGGCGGAGGCGAACGTAGAGATGATGGAATCATTGGCGGTCATCCCCATCATATGCACCTGCTTGAAAAACAGGGTCAGGGAAAAGGGGATAAGAAGAATACTGATCACCTGGACCAGGCGGGTCAGGGACCGCATCATTTCCGAATGCACCTTGCGGTGCTTTTTCGCTTCGGCGGTAATTTGGGCGGCATAGGAATCCGCCCCAACCTTATCCAGCTGGGCGTAGCACCGGCCGGATACCACGAAGCTGCCCGACAGGAGGGTATCCCCGGTATTTTTGAGAATCGGGTCGGCCTCCCCTGTCAGCAGGGATTCATTGACCTCAACCTGCCCGGAACGGACAACCGCGTCAGCGCAGATCTGGTTTCCGGCGGAGAACCGGACGATATCGTCCAGCACCAGCCGATCCACGGGAAGGGTCTGTTCGGCGCTATCCCTTACCACCACCGCGGATGGAGTGGATAACAGGGTCAGCCGGTCTAAAACCCGTTTGGCGCGGATTTCCTGGAAAATGCCGATAGCGGTGTTCAGGATGACAACCCCCATAAACAGCAGGTTGTGGTAGGAGCCGGTAATCAGGATACAGGCGGCCAGGACACAGAACACCAGATTAAAAAAGGTAAATACATTGGTAAACACGATCTGCCCCACGGTTTTGGAGGGTGGGTCAACCGATTGGTTCCGGAGGCCATCCAGGACGCGCTGGCTTACCTGGGCGGAGGACAGGCCCCGGTCAACCTGAGGGGAATAACGAACCGTTCTTTTTTCCGCAGTACGTATTGACTTCATGGCGCACAGTCTTTTCCTTCAAGATTCAGAGGGCAGGCCGGTATTCCGGGCGGTCCCTCCGGATAATGTCTCTATTCTACACCATCTTTCCAAAGGCTACAAGAACAGAAGGTTAAGGAATCCTGAATTTTGCGCATGTAAAAAAGAAAATTTTTTATGGGGGCCGCCCTGGTACGCAAAACCTATGGGGGAGGATTACCGGTTTTGCCAGCGTTCCAGCTTTTGGACACGGCATCGGTTCCAGGATCGGGTAGCCAGACTGAACACCAGCAGATTACACAGGGTACCGATTACCGTGCCATCGATGCCCCAAGGCTTAGCCAGGAGGTAATTCCAGCAAAGGGAGGAGGCAAGGCCTGCCGCCATAGCATACAAAAAGGAGCGGGCGTTGGAACGGATTCCCAGGAGGGCGGCCGCCAGGGGGACGAGAATCAGGGGGCTCCAGAAGGAATAGGCCAGTACGAGGATGCCGAACACGTCAGGCAGCAGGAAAGCGACACAGACCGCCCCGACGCCGGTAGCCAGATTCACCCCCCGCAGCCATCGCAGCTGAGTGGAATCCCTCAACTGAGGGGATAAGGGGATCACCGTATCGCAAACCAGGCTGACGGCGGCCCCATTGAGGAATCCATCCGCGGCCGAGAGGATAATGGAGACCATAGCGGCCATGAGGACGCCCCGGATGCCAACCGGCAGAACCGACTGGATCAGGGTGGGCATAGCGGAGGGGGGATAATCGGTAACCTGGAGGGCATAGGCCGTCAGGCCGATAGCGCCTGTGACCAGGAAGAAGGGGATGGAGAACAGACCGCTGAGGATGGTTGCCCGGGCTGTAGCCCCGGCGTTACGCCCAATCAGCAGCCGCTGGGTATAGGGGGGAGCCAGAGCCTCCCCGATCATCATGGTCAGGAAGAGGGAAACGAAACCTGCCGGGGTGGTGCCGTTAAAGGGATCCCAGTATTCCCCGGGGATGGAGGTAAGAACCTGTTCCGGGCCTCCTGCTTTGCCCAAGGCGATTATCAGGAGTACCGGCATTCCCACCGCGAGCAATACAAATTGTAATATATCGGCAAATATAACCGATTGTAATCCTCCGAAGGTGGTATACAGCAGGACAATACCGCAGCCTAACAGGATACCGGTATGTCGTTCCACGCCCAGCAGGACATGAAACACCAACCCAATGGATTCCATTTGGGCGCCGACTACCCCGGCACAGCAAAAGAAAGAAAACAACCCGGTCAGTACGCGGGCTTTACGGCCATAGGCTTCTCCTATAATCCCGCCTACCGTCACAGCGCCTGGGAAGCGGGACACCCCCGGCACCAGGAATTTCCCGATCAGGATCATCCCCAGGCTGAACCCCAGCAGGGTCAAGGTTGTACTGATGCCGTATTCAAACGCTTTGGCAGCGTTCCCGGAGGAGTACCCGCCGCCGACATAGGAGGCGGACAATGTAGCGAAAATAATCCCTGTCCCGTAGCGACCTCCGGAAGCGGTAAAATCCGCGGCATTTTTGACATTTTTCCCGCCCCGCATACCCAGGGTAATCAGGAGGGCCACATATCCCAGAACCAGTCCTGTATCCAGCATGCCAAAACCCCCTTTTTCTCCCTTTATCCTATGAAAAAAAGCGGGGAAACATGTCTGGAACAGCTTGGCCGGCTGCCAGCCCTGTAGATTTTGGCTTACGTATTCCGCCGGATACGAGGGCCTATAGAAAATCCGCCCTGTAAAAGCCATGATACACAAAGTTTTCGCCCGCCTTTTACAAAAGGCAACGCCTGCGAGCGCCCGCAGTGCGGGAAGCAGCGAGCAGGGGTTGGCGCCGCGGTCAAAACCGACAGCCGCGAGAGCGGCGGAGGGCGGTTTTGGGCACCGCAAGAGGGAGCCTGCGAGCGCCCGCAGTGCGGGAAGCAGCGAGCAGGGGTTGGCGCCACGGTCAAAACCGACAGCCGCAAATGCGGCGGAGGGCGGTTTTGGGCACCGCAAGAGGAGACGGGGTGAGGGGCAGCGCCCCTCATGGCCTGTTATGGGACTCTTTTTCGCCGGCGGGATCACCCCAAAACCGTTGCACCTGCGTGGGGGTGAGGGATAAGGCAAACTCCCGTTTGCGGAGCAGCAGCCTATGGATTTCATCCGCCGCCTCATATAGGATAGCCCGGATTTCGAATTCTTCCCTGGTAGCGGGCAGAGGGCTTCGACGATAAGCACAGCGCAGGGATCCCAGTTGTTCCAATAAGGCAAGGGCGTTGTTGGATTCCTGAAGGGAGGCGGCTATGTCCCGGAGATAGGCAGCTAGGGAAGCCGCCTGCCAGGGTAAGGGCAGGGGGTATCCTGCCAGCCGGCCCAGGGTGCCATAGAGGCGGCGGAGGATACGCCACTGTTCCAAACGCATATCCACATAATGAAGAAAATACCGCATATCGGCTTGAAAGGTATTGTCCGCGTGATGGAGCGCTCGGATACGGGCCTGCTCCAGATGGCGGCGGAGTTCCTCCAGATGGATGGCCGCCGTTTGATCCCTATCGGGCGTTCCCTCCAGCAGCAAGGACAGGCGCCGCAAAAGATCCCGCATGCGGTCCTCGGTGATTTGCTGGTCCCGCCGGATCTGCCGCCAACGGCGGGGCATGAACAGGTTGACCAAAATCCCCATGAGGATGCCGATGGCCATCAGCGCCGCCTCGTTGAGCAGGGACGGAATGGTGACCGAACCGGAACTCCATAGATGCAACATGAGCACCACACTCATAGC
>CALWMQ010000093.1 GCA_944382025.1 uncultured Clostridia bacterium
GGCTCCCTCTTGCGGTGCCCAAAACCGCCCTCCGCCGCTTTCGCGGCTGCCGGTTTTGACCGCGGCGCCAACCCCTGCTCGCTGCTTCCCGCACTGCGGGCGCTCGCAGGCGTTGCCTTTTGTATAAGGCGGGCGAAAACTTTCCTGTGCATGGTGTCAGGGAATGGGGTGGGGCTCTATAAGGGCTTTAGCCCTTTGCGTCGTACCAGGTGGTTCCGGTATGGACATCTACCGCCAGCTTCACCCGCAGACTGGCCGCCGCCTCCATCTCTTCCTTGAGAATAGCGCATGCCCTTTTTGCTTCGTTTTCCGGAGCCTCCACAATCAGCTCATCGTGTACCTGAAGGATCAGTCTGGCTTCCAGCTTCTCCTCAAGCAGCCGCCGGTGTACCCGTACCATGGCGATCTTGATGATATCAGCCGCCGTTCCCTGGATCGGCATATTCCTGGCTACCCGCTCCCCAAAAGACCGGGTCACCCCATTGGATGCCTTTAATTCCGGCAAGGGACGCCGCCGGTGAAAAAGTGTCTCGGCATAGCCCGTCTCCTTAGCGGTTTCTATCATCCGCTCCATAAAGCCCGCTACCGCACTATAATGATGAAGGTAGCCTTCGATATATTGTTTTGCCTCACCGTAGCTGACATGGATGTCCTGGGACAGGGAATGGGCCCCAATTCCATATACTATGCCGAAATTAACCGCCTTGGCCCGGGAACGCATCAATGGGGTTACCAGATCCTCCGGTACCCCAAACACTTGTGACGCTGTAATCCGATGGATATCCTCCTCTGAGTTAAAGGCTTCTATCATTGTCGGGTCACCGGACATATGCGCCAGCACCCGCAGTTCAATTTGGGAATAGTCGGCGTCACAAAGCACCCAGCCCTCCCTGGCCCGGAAAAAGCGCCGCAGTTCCCGGCCCAGCTCCTGACGTACAGGGATGTTCTGCAAATTAGGCTCCGTGGAGGAAATACGTCCTGTGCGGGTCTCGGTCTGGTTAAACGAAGAGTGGATACGCCCATCGGGACCAATCACTTTTAACAGGCCGTCGCAATAGGTGGATTTCAGCTTGGAAAGCGTTCGGTAATCCAACAGCATCCCCACCACCGGATGGGCGTCCCGCAGGCTCTCCAACACCTCCGCGTTAGTGGAATAGCCGGTTTTGGTCTTTTTCTTGGCAGGCAGGCCCAGATCCTCAAAAAGGGCGGTGGCCAGCTGCTTCGGGGAATTCAGGTTGAACTCATATCCAACCATCTGGGTAATCTGACGCTGAATATCCACAATACGGGACTCCAGCACATTGCCAAACTCCCCAATGGCCGGGCCGTCTACCGCAAACCCCTCCCGTTCCATATGGGCCAGCACCCCCGCCAGAGGGATTTCGATCTCCCGCAGCAGGTCTCCCTGCTGCTTTTCCCCTATTTCCTGTTCCATCCTGTCGCATACTCTGGACAACAGCAGTGCTTCTGCGGGGAATTCTCCCTCATCCGCAGTTTCCAAAGCGGTAATACCGTACTCCTGGGCTAGCCGGGTCAGCTCATAGCCGGATGCCAGAGGATTCAGCAGATAGGCCGCCAAAGCGGCGTCCATATGGATGCCGGCGGCCTGCCGCCCTTCCTCCAAAAGCAGGGCGTCCAGGGCTTTGCTGTCATGGGTACGCTTGTCCACGGCGGGGTCCGCCAGCAGCGCCAAAAACTGACTGTATTCCCCGGTGCCCGGCCGGAAAACCGATGCCAGAATCCGGTCACCGCCATCTGCTATCCCCCAGAGCGCAGGCTGATTTCCCTCCCGCAGCAGAAGGACATCGGCTTTCGCCAGGATCTTAGCCCGCTTCAGCACTTCCGCTGGGGAAACCATCGCGGCTTTTTTGGCTGGGGCTTCCTGGTTTGCCTCCATCTCCGGCGTGGGCAGGGATTGATCTACCCCCAGCTTTTCCATCAGCTTGAACATCTCCAGCCGTCCCATCAGCCGGGAAAGTTCCTCCCCTCGCATCGGCCGAAGAATATACATCCCCATGTCGGTCTCGACCGGGGCGTGACGATCAATGGTTCCCAGCCGGCGGCTGAGAAAGGCGCTTTCTTTACCCGCTGCCAGCTTGGCTCGCAGGCTGTCCCGGATGTCCAGATTCTCCAACCCGCCGTATATCTCATCCAGGCTATGAAACCGGTGCATCAACTCCAACGCCGTCTTTTCCCCTACCCCCGGGACGCCGGGAATATTATCGCTGGAATCCCCCATCAGCGCCTTAAGATCAATAAGCTGTCCAGGGGTCAGGCCATATTTTTCCTGGATGGCCGAAACATCATACGCGGTAGTGTCCGGCCGTCCCATTTTCGTGGCGGCCAGCAGGACGGTCACCCCATTCCCTACCAGCTGCAAAGCATCCCGGTCCCCGGTAGCAATGAAACAGTCTCCGGCCTGTTCCACTGCGGCCAGAGACAGGGTTCCAAGGATGTCATCCGCTTCATAACCGTCCTTCTCCACCACCGTAATTCCCATCAGTTCCAACAGTTCCTTGATCACCGGCAGCTGCTGAGCCAGCTCCTCCGGCATCCCCTTACGTCCTGCCTTATACCCATCGTACATCTGATGGCGGAAGGTGGGCGCCTTCCGATCAAAGGCCACCGCCACATGATCCGGCTGGGTCTGTTCCCTCAGCTTAAGGTAAATATTGAGAAATCCTACCAAGGCATTGGTATACTGCCCGTCTTTGGTGGTCAGCAGTTTAATCCCGTAAAATGCCCGGTTGAGGATACTATTGCCATCGATAACCAACAGTCGCATGGTCGGTTCCGCCTTTCACGCCAAGTTTCAGATAACAGGGCTATACATCCCTTGACATAACGCCCTATGGAAAATCCTCTGTAG